>JBEKVL010000399.1:0-9036 GCA_049514055.1 Tepidisphaeraceae bacterium
GATGTCTCCGGAGAGAACGGAGGGGTACAGTATGGTGCTCCGAACATCCGGAGACGCCGCGCCGTAGCCGGCGTAGCTGCCGAGCACGGTAACAAAGCTCTTGAGCTGGAACGTGGCGGTTCGATCCGTCGTCGGCGTGGGCTTATAAGTACCGTGGGCAACGTGGATCTCCTGGGTGGGGCCGGCAATCGCCAGTGCCGAAGCGAAGCTCCTGTAGGCCGTGGCCCACGTAGTCCCATCTTCAACTCCGGTGGTGCTGGCATCAACGTACATCACTGCGCTCCATGAAGCTTCATATGCACCCATGTCTACGATCGGGGCGGTGCCTGCGCCCGTGTCGGCCTTTGACGGGACATCCTTGAAACGGGCGCTCCCAGCAAGGTCCGTCGTTACATTTGCAGGCACGGCCGCATTGCTTCCAGCATCGATCACTGGGGAACTCAAACACAGCCGTAAATCACCGTAGTCGTCATCGGAAGTGCCCCATTGGGCGTCGGAACCGGAACTGGGTGTTCGGGCGAATTTCGGATCGGCGTTGATGTTGCCGGTGCCAGTGTAGCTGCCCTGAACATCGCTGTAGGTGGCCACCAGCGTGCTGGAACTGTTGTAGATCGGTGTGGTGCCACTGCCCCAGATGATGCAGTTGGTCACGGTCGGGCTGGAGGAGGAGTTGTACACCGCACCACCGTTAGTAGTGGCGGCGTTCCCGCTGAAACTGCAATTGGCTACGGTCGGGTTGGAAGTGGCCAAGTTGCACATCCCGCCCCCCAAGGAGGACGCGGAGTTGCCACTGAACGTGCAATTGACCAGCGTTGGGCTGGAAGAGAGGTTGTCGTAAACACCGCCGCCGTTGGTGGCGAGGTTCCCGTCGAAGGCGCAATTGCGGACAGTCGGGCTGCTGGACAGGTTGTACATCCCGCCGCCGCAGTTGTTGGGTGACGTCGCGTTGGCGTTGCCAAGCATGATCGTGAACCCATCGAGGATCGCGGTGGAGTTGGTGCCGCTGCCTGTGACAACATGGTAGCTGTTGTCGGTGTTCGTTCCCACGGTGCCGATGTCCCCGGAGAGAACGGAGGGGTAGAGTGTCGTGCTTCGCACATTCGGGGATGCCGAACTGTAGCCCGCGTAGCTGCCAAGCGCGGTTACGAAATTCGTGAGTTGGAATGTGGCGGTTCGATCTGCTGTTGGCGTGGGCTTGTAACTTCCTTGGGCAACGTGGATTTCCTGACCGGGGACGGCCATCGCCAGCGCCGAAGCGAAGCTCCTGTAGGCCGTGGCCCATGCGGTTCCGTCTTCAACTCCGGTGGCGGTGGGATCGACGTACATCACCGCGCTCCACGACGCCTCATAAGCGCCCATGTCCACAATCGGAGCGTTGCCAGCGCCGGTGTCGACCTTTGAGGGAACATCCTTAAAGCGGGCTGCCCCGGCAAAGTCGGTCGTTATACCGGCGGGCACACTTGCATTCTTACCTGCATCAATCGCGAGTGAATTGAGCCGCAGGCGCAGGTCACCGTAGTCGTCATCGGATGTGCCCCAGGTGCCGTCGGGACCGGGACTGGGTGTTCGCACGAACAGCGGGTCGGCGTTGATGTTGCCCGTGCCATTGTAGCCGCCCTGGATGTCGGTGTAGGTAATCACCTGCGTGCTGGAATTATTGTAGATCGGTGTGGTGCCGCTGCCCCAAATGATGCAGTTGGTCAGCGTTGGGGTGTCGGCCACGTAGTCGTACACTGCGCCACCGTTACTGTTCGCCGTGTTTCCGCTAAACGTGCAATTAATTACCGTCGCGGAGGTTTGATAGATGAACATCGCGCCGCCGTTGACGGCCGTATTCCCGCTAAATGTGCAGTTGGTTAGCGTCGCGAAGGAGGAGAAGGAGATGTCTACCGCACCACCGCCAGCGTTGAAACCGGTCCCACCATCGCTGGCCACATTTCCGTTGAACGCGCAATTAGTCACTGTTGGCGAAGACGAATTGGTGCTGTCCATCCCGCCGCCCCCGGCGCCCCCGGCGCTGACCACGTTTCGGATGAACGTACAGTTGGTCACGGTAGGTGATGAAGTCCAGTTCTCCATGCCACCCCCCCAAATCGCCGAGTTCCCGGTGAAAATGCAGTTGCGAACCGTCGGACTGCCGCTCAGATTGTACATGCCTCCGCCACGCTGGGTTGGATCCGTGGTTCCAGTGGCATTGCCCAGTGTGATCGTGAAGCCATCCAGCACGGCCGTGGACGTCGTTCCGCTGCCGACTACCACATGGTAGCTATTGTCCGTCGTGGTTCCGACCGTGCCGATATCCCCCGACAGAATCGTCGGATACGCCGCCACATCCCGCGCATCCGGATTGGTCGCGCCGTACCCGGCATACCCGCCGTAGATCGCGACCCCGGTCTTCAACTGGAACGAGATCGTCCGATCCGTGCCGGATGTCGGTTTATACGTCCCATCCGCCACCTCAATCGTATCCCCCGATACCGCCACGCCCAGCGCCAGTTGCAGATCCTTATACGCAGTGGCCCAAGTCGGGCCGTTGGTTGCCGGGGCCGGCGAATTCACATCCACATAGATCGTCTTGGACAGCAGCAGCCGCTCTTCCAGCGGCTGACAAACCGCCTCCCGTAACCGACGCTCCACTTTCGCAGATCGACCACGCCTCCGCCCCGCCATCAGCCGCGAAAACATAAACATCTCCTTTGCACCATCGCGAAAGGCCCATCCCAATCCACAAATTGATGAGTCATTTTAACAATATCGGACACACCAATCCGCACAGGCTACCCTGATTCCGCTTTCCCTCCGTCTTCGCGATCCTTGGTGGCCCTTCGCGGGCACGAACCGGAATCATTAATATTATTCTCATTTTGTAATTGCATTCATATTCGCACTATGTTATACTGCCGCGTGTTGTTCGCTCTTTGACAATCTCGCCAGCCGGTTGCCGGTGCCGATTCCGCATTCTCCATCGTTGATGGGGTTGCTCAGGGGAGGTTTTGGGGAGGTTTGGGGGACGCTTTGGGGTCGATTGGGGGTCGGTTTGGGGTCGGTTTGGGGTCGGTTTGGGGTCGCTTTGGGGCCGGTTTTTCCACCCAGCGCCTGCGTCATGAGAATCGCAACTGCCTCCAAATACATCACTTATGCCACAATCAACCCCCGTCACCCCCGCCCAATTCAACTTTTTTCACGCCTTCGGCCAGCCCCCCTCACCGGCAACTACCAACTATCAACTGGCAACTACCACAGCCCTCGCTACACTCCCCACTCAAAGGAGCCCTGTTTCGTGGCCGAACTCAAACGCAATAAACTCTCCGTGATCCAGGAACGCGCCGTTCTCGTCGGCGTCATCCTTCCCACCTCCACGGCCGACCCGCGCGATCCCCTCGGCGAACTGGCCTCGCTCGCCCGAACCGCCGGCGCCAAGGTCGTCGAGCAGATCGTCCAGAAACGCCACCGCGTCGATGCCGGGCTCTACATCGGCTCGGGAAAGACCGGCGAAATCGCCAGACTCTGCAAGAAGCATCAGGCCAATGTCGTCATCTTCGACAACGATCTCTCGCCCGCCCAGATCGGCGGCCTGGAGAAACTCATCAACAAGGAGGCCGGCTCCGAGGTCGGCCGCGGCATCAAGGTGCTCGACCGCTCCGAGCTGATCCTCGACATCTTCGCCACCCGCGCCCGCACCGCCGAGGCCAGGCTCCAGGTCGAGATGGCCCAGATGGAGTACACCTATCCGCGCCTGACCCGCATGTGGTCGCACCTCGAGCGTATCAACGCCGGCAGCCTGGGCATCGGCGCCCGCGGGCCGGGCGAGACCCAGCTCGAAACCGACCGCCGCCTGGTCCGCAAGCGCATCGGCGTCCTCAAGGAAGAAATCATCAAGGTGCAGGAGCGCAAGTCCCGCGAGGTCGCCAAGCGCAACTCACAACATTTTACAGTATGTATTGTTGGGTATACCAACGCAGGCAAGTCCACGCTTTTCAACACCCTGACCGGCGCCGGCGCCTGCGCCGACGACAGGCTCTTCGCCACCCTCGACACCAAGACCCGGGCCTGGAAGCTGGACAAGGGCATGCAGGTGATGCTCTCCGACACTGTCGGCTTCGTGCGCGACCTGCCCCACAAGCTGGTCGCGTCGTTCAAGGCCACGCTTGAGGAGGCCGTCCATGCCGACCTGCTGCTGCATGTGCTGGATGTCGGACACCCGCACGCCCAGCAGCAGTTCGAGTCGGTCCACACCGTGCTCAAGGAAATCGGCGCCGAGGGCAAACCCGAACTGCTCCTGCTCAACAAGATCGACACCGAGGAAGGCGAGGCCGCCTCGCACGTCTGGCACACGCTCTATCCACACGCCACGCCGATCTCCGCCAGAACCGGCCAGGGCCTCGAGCGCCTGACCGACGCCGTCCACAGATATGTACTCGGACAACAACACGAAGTGACACTGGCCGTGGCCCTGGCCAACGGCAGGCTGCTGTCATTCCTGGAAACCCACACGCGCATCCAGGACCGCGAGTATTCCGAAGAACGTGTCACCCTCCGAGCCATCATGGGCAAGCAGACCCTGGCCGACCTGTCGCGAAATGAACAGGTGGAGATCGTCAGCGTGGCAAGCGCGGCGGGTGAGGATGCAGAATGAACACGGAATGACGCGGAAGGATGAACCATGAACAATACGGCTCTTATTCATCCTTCATCGCGCATCGTTGCTCTTCACGGCAACGGTAGATCCTTGAACTCCACCGGCACCGCGATTTCCTTGACCTCCAGCGGCAGTTCCCAGATCAGCTTGGCCGGTTCGCCGATCTGCTGGCCGTTGGCGTCGCGCGGCTGGAAGTTGAAACTGTAGTCCCAGCTCGTTGCACCGCCACCGCCGCCGCCGCCGGAGAACTGGAACTGCCGCCCCTTGGCGTCCACCATTCTGATGTTCTGCTGCAGCATGCTGTAGTCGGTCAGCGGATTCTGTTGTTGTGGTTCGGGCCGGGCGAAGATGTTCAAGCCCCCCTTGCTTTTGACGGAAACCCCGATCTGCACCTCGACGCCGTTGTTATTCGGACTCGCGGCGACGCTCTTCACTGTCAGTGTGACAGTGTCGTTCTGTAGCTTCTTCTGTTCGTTCTTGATCTTCATGGGGTTCTCGAATTCCCATCGCTCGGTCTTTGTCTGTGCGCTGAATTTGGCCACTCCCTTGAATTCCACCAGTTTCTTGCCGATGTCCGGCCGCAGTTGCAGCGGGGCCTGAAGCTCCCAGAACCACGGGTTCTGATTGCCCGAGTTGAACCCCGTGTAGCCCTCCTGCTTCACGACCAGCGAGTTGCCCTTCTCGTCGACGGCCCGCGACACCTCGAGGATGTTGTTGGCCCTGATGATGTGCATCTTCGGGTCGGCGCAGACATGCACGTAGAGCGAATACTGCCGGCTCGGGTTGTTCGGGTCGCCGAAGTCGAGCGTCTCATGCCGCTGCACGTTGGCGGCCATCACCATGAACTGCCCCTGCATGGTCGCCGGCCGCTTGCCCCAGTTGCCGCCATTGGGCGAGAGCGTCAGCACGTTGTTGCGCCCGTTGCCCCAGCGCTCCGGACCCCAGCCGCTCTGCGCGCAGGCCTGCCGGACCACTTCCCAGAACGGCTGGTGATCGACGTCAATCGTGACCGTCTTCTGAACGCCCCCGAAGTTGCCCGGCGGCCAGACGTTGATGTCGGTCCCCACCTGCCGCGACAACTCGGTCACGGCCAGACTCATCGGCGCGTTCTTGATGTGCAGTGACACGAGCGTTGGCTCGGCCGGGCTCTTGCGGGAAATCTCCCGCAGCGCGCTCTCGACCCTGGAGCGAACCTCCGGATCCCTGGTCTCGGCGAGGAGCCTGGTCAGAAACGGCTTGGCCGCGTCGCCGATATCCACGAGTTTGTCCTCGGCCTCCTGGCGCGTGCGGAAATTCTCGTCGCCAAGCTGCTTGATGAGCGGCTCGATCTGTGCTGCCGACGGCTGTGTGGCCGGCCGGGTGCCTGGCTGTTGTGCCAACGCGCTGGCTGTCAATGCGGCCGCTGTTCCGATCAATACCCACTGGAAGAGTGTCTGTTTCATAGGTTGGTTCTCCCGAACTCCCGCATAGGATACTGGCCTCGTTGGCCGAGTACCATTATAGGCCGGCTAAATGTTTGGAATGGGCGGGATCCTGTGGGAGGACCGCCGAGACTGAAGTGATCAAATGCCGATTCGGCCATCCCAGGACGGGCTTGCCTGCCGCGTCTCTTGAGTGGAAAGCTGAAATTGAAGTTCCCAAACGGGGCATCCCACGGGTATAATCCAGGCCATGGAACATCGCGGCGGCAGGATATTCCAGTTCGCTCGGGCGGCGAGAACAGCACGGAGGCGGCCGGCTTTCACACTGGTGGAGTTGCTCGTTGTTCTGGCGATCATCGGCCTGCTCCTGTCCATTCTGATTCCGGTGGTGGCGGCGGCGCGCACACGGGCCAATGGATTGACCTGCAAATCGCAGCTTCGCCAGATCGGTCAGGCGGTGCGGATGTATCTCGCTGAGAACAAGGATCATTATCCCCTGGCCCCGGCGTTGCCGAGCGTGAATCCAAACGGTTACCCCACGCTGATGGCCTGCCTGGGCAAATACCTGGGCAACAACCCGGCCATCTACCACTGCCCCTGCGATGAGCAGCTCTATCTCACCGAGCAGACGAGTTATCTGTACGACGCCCAGCTCGGCACGGACCCGCTGGAAGCCAATGTCTTCTATCAGGTGTTCCAATCCCGCGAGTATGTGCCGGTGGCCCTCGACGCGGGGAACTTCCACGGCGCGATCCAGCCGTTCAACTGTCTGTTTCTGGATGGCCGCGTGGAGCAGGTCGCCGCACCCAAGGAACTGCAATGAAGCGACGGTCGCACTACATCGTGGTTTGCATCGTCCTGGGGCTTCTCGCGGCCGGCGCGTTCCTGGCGGTGAGCCGCTGGGATCGATCCCCAAAGCCCCCCGACCTGGCGAAGCTGGATGTGCGGGCGGCCATCGCCTTCGAGGCATCGGATGACTACAATCGCATGAGTGAGGCCCGGCGTATCAAGTTCTCGCGCGGCGTCATCGGGAAGTTGCACGAGATGTCGTTTGAGGACATGCTGGGGTTCGCGCTGAACCAGGCCAACATGGACATCAACCGCCGCCGGCTCGAGAACATGCGCAAACTTCCCAATTTCGACGCCCTGCACGGCGAACTGGCGGCCGACTTCCTGCGGAAGTTCTACCAACTCCCCGAATTCAAGCGACAGATCTACCTGGGTTTGTTGGCCGTCTACCAGGATATCGAGGCGCGGATCGATCCGGACAGGTACAAGAAGCCGGGACCGGATCAGTTCTACGCCGAATCCATGCGGCTCTTTGCCGCCCAGTCGCCGGTGATGAAGGCCTACGGCATGCAGTTCATGATCGATCTAAAACATCAGCGGCAGAAGCTCGGATTGAAGGATTTGCCCTTGCCGATGCGGTGAGCTACTCAGAATCCTTCGTGCTCGGTTCTGGCGATGATTTCGTCCTGAAGGGCGGCGGACAGGTCGCAGAAATAGTCGGAATAACCGGCCACGCGGACGATCATGTCGCGGTGGGACTCGGGATTCTTCTGGGCCTGGCGCAACGTATCGGCCTTCACCACATTGAACTGAACATGGTGGCCGTCCATGCGGAAGTAGCTCCGCACCAGCGAGGTCAGGCGGTCGATGCTGGGCTCGTCGGCCAATAACGCCGGGGTGAACTTCATGTTCAGCAGCGTGCCGCCGGTGCGGAGGTGGTCCATCTTGGCGGCGGAGCGGATGACGGCGGTGGGACCGTGACGATCGGCGCCTTGGACGGGCGAGATGCCCTCGGACACGGGCAGGCCGGCGCGGCGGCCGTCGGGCAGCGCGCCGGTCACCGCGCCGAAATAGACGTGGCAGGTGGTCGGCAGCATCTCGACGCGGTAGGCACCGCCTTTGCTGTTGGGCCGGCCGTCGAGCGTGTCGAAGAGCAGGTTGAACGACCGCTTCATAATCTCATCCGCGTAGTCGTCGTCGTTGCCGTATTTGTGGGTACGGTTGAGAAGACGCTGGCGCAGTGGTTCGGCATCGTTGAAGTCGTCGTTGAGCGTGCCGATCAGTTCCCCAAGCGTGATCTGCTTGTCGTCAAGAACGAGTTGTCGCACGGCCGAGAGGCTATCGGTGAGAGTACCGATGCCGACGAACTGAATATAGGAGTTGTTGTAGCGCGCTCCGCCGGCGTTGTAGTCCTTGCCTTTGGCGATGCAGTCGTCGGTGATGAGCGAGAGGAACGGCGCCGGCATCATCGTGGCGTACATCTGCTCGATAAGCTGGTTGCCGCGCATCTTCACATCGACGAAGTGGCGAACCTGTGAACTGAATGCGGCGAAGAGATCGTCGAAGCTCGCGAATTCCTCGGGCTTGCCGGTCTTCGGACCAACCTGCCGGCCGGTGCGCGGGTCGTGGCCGTTGTGCAGGGTCAGTTCGAGGATCTTGGGCAGGTTGAAGTAGCCGGTGAGGATGTAGGCTTCCTTGCCGAAGGCGCCGGTCTCGACGCAGCCGGAGCAGCCGCCGGCGCGGGCATCCTGCACGGTCTTGCCCTGGCGGAGTTGCTCGGAGACCACGGCGTCGGCGTTGAAGATCGACGGGAAACCGTAGCCGTTGCGGATCACGCGCAGGGCATGCTTGAGCACGGCGTCGGGTGTCTTCCGCGAGAGTTGCAGGTTGCTGGAAGGCTGGAGCAGGTGCATCTCGTCGATGATGTCCAGCAGCATGTGGGTCAGTTCATTCGATCCATCGGCCCCATCGGGCAGCAGGCCGGCCAGGTTGAGGTTGGCGAAATCGGTGTATGTCCCGGATTCTTCGGCCGTGACGCCGACCTTGGGCGGCGAGGGATGGTTGTTGAACTTGATGAAGAATGCCTCGAGCAGTTCGCGGGCCGACTCGGGTGTGAGTGCGCCATCACGCAGGCCTCGCTGGTAAAACGGCCAGAGGTGCTGGTCGAGGTGGCCGGGCGAGAAGGAA
>JBEKVL010000400.1:0-10253 GCA_049514055.1 Tepidisphaeraceae bacterium
CAATTGGCGGATATGAAAGTAGTGTGATGAGCGCTTCAGGGCGGCTGCGAAAGCCCGTTGCACCATAGTGCGACGATTCGGGAAGGCGGTGAAAATCCGCCGCGGACGCGCCGCTGTAAAGGACATCACTGGGTTGCCGTCGGTCACTGTCGTAGAAACGATGGGAAGACCGCGGCAGGTTCGGGCCAAAGCCCGGAAACCCGTCCTGAGCCAGAAGACCGGCCCTGAGCACTGAGCATGGCGCAATGTGTGCCGTGCGAACTTGGGTTTTGCGTCCTCGCGATGAGGGACGGCCCGGGACAGATGCCAGGATGGCACGGCAGGCCGGACGTTCGATCCGCTTCGCTCTGTTTCCTCGACACCTTTTTCCCTCGGCCCTCCGAAGGTTCTTTCGCGAGGCCGAGGGTTCTTCTTTCACGAGAACCCTCGAAACAAGGATCCCGCGATTGGGTCCGGAGGAGTCTCGTCATGTCCTGTCGTTTCGTTTCTCTTGCCATGGTTGTTGCCGCCGGATCGGTCTTTGCAGATGTTCCCGCTCCGGTCGGCCAGATCACTCTGCCCGGACCGGGCAATGCCAACACGTTCTATGTTTCCTCGCGTTACTCCGCCGATGGACGGTTGTATGTCTGGGATGGCGCCAATGTGCTGTATGAGACCACGCCCGGCGCCCGGCCTTTCACCAGCCTGTCGCCCGGCGGTGTCGGCAGCGGCAGTGCCGATACCGGGGGCATCAACTTCACCTCCGACGGCTCGGCCGTCGTCGTCGGCAACGGAGCGGGCGGCCTGGCTCCCGTTCTCAATCCGCTGGATGTCAGCCCCGGCCTGATCTTCACTATTCCCACCGCCGGTGGCAGCAGCCACACACCGGTGGCCAAGGTGAATTACGAGACCGACTTCATCCCGCTGCCGACAGTCTCGACACTGGCCGGATCGGGGCAGAAGATGCTGGTGGATGCGGGCTCGGCCGATTATCTGTCGTCGTCGGTTTCGATCGTTTCGCTCGACAGCGGGGTGGGCACAACGTCCGGCACAGAGGTTATCGCATCGATTCCAGGCGCGGGCGCCTCGCTGGCCATGGACAGCACCAACCGCCTCTACGTTTGCGTCGGCTACGGCGCGGACCAGGGCGACATCCGCCGATTCGACTGGTCGGCCGTCCAGTCGGCGTTCCAGAGCAACACGCCGCTGAACTGGGCCGACGGAGAACTCTTCAATCCCGACTCCACCGGCAACAACAACGGAGCCGGCATGTTCTTCGATTCGCGCGGATTCCTGTTCGCCGGCGGCAGCGACGGGGTGACGGTGTTCGCCCCCGATGGCGTGGGGCAAACCTACGACCTCGGGCTGGGCTATGTCACCCTTACCTATAACCCGGCGACCGATCAGTTCTTCGCCCAGTCCTCGGGCAACACGGTCAATGTCTACGACGCCGCCGCGTTTGTCCCGGAGCCGGCGACGTTGCTCTTGCCCGCCTTCGCATCGCTGTGGCTGCTGCGCCGGCGGCAACACGCCGGAAGGAGGCTGGCATGAAAACGCGAAACTTCCGATCGCTCGGCTTTGCCATCGGGGTTGTTTCCCTGACGCTCTCGCCGCTTTCAGTCCAGGCCGACCAGTTCTTCGCGACCCAGGTCATCAGCACCGTCGTCGGCGCGTCGCAGCCCGCGTATTTCAGCAATCCCGCGTTGGCGCTGGGTGGCCCGGTCGGAGGCGGCGAAACCGTCGGCGGGACCGACGTGTACACCCTCGGCGTCGGTGGCTCGCTGACTCTGGGCTTCGATAACGGGTCGTCGCCCCGCGTCATCAACAATGGACCAGGTCCGGATTTCATCGTCTTCGAGAATCCCCTCTATGCGGGCGGGGATCCCGGGTCGTGTTTCTCTGAACTGATGTACGTGGAGGTCTCCTCAAACGGAGTGGATTTCGCCCGGTTTCCGGTGATCTCGAACACGCCCGGGCCGGTGTCGGCCTACGGGACGATCAACCCCGCGGACGTATCCGGTTTCGGCGGCGTGCATCCGGTCCTGGCAAATGTGAAAACCAACAACATCAACCCGTTCGATCCCACCGTGGCCGGAGGCGACGCCTTCGACCTGTCCAGCGTTGGCAACAACCCGCTGGTGATCTCCGGCAAGGTCAACCTCAATGCCATCCGCCAGGTGCGTCTTGTCGACGTCATCGGCGACGGCAGGGACGTCGACAGCAACGGCCATCCGATTTACGACCCCACGGGTTCTGGCAACAACGGCGCCGATGTCGACGCCATCGCCGTCATCAACGGCGGCCCACCGACGGTCTCTGCCATGCTGATTGGCGCGGCCGGCGGCAGTTTCAACGACGCCTCGAGGTGGGACATCGGCGCCGTCCCCAGCGGCGCCGGCGCGTCGGCGGACATCTCCGCCCTCGGCGGCGGCGCCACGCTGAGCATCGCCGAGGCTGTACGGCTCGGCCACCTCGGTTGTGGCTCGAACAGCAACACACTTGCCGGCCCGGCGATGCTGACGCTCGACGGCGGCGGCGCTTCGACCAGCATCTCCGGGATCGCGGGCATACACACCATCTCCGCCCCGGTGGAGTTCTCCGGCGACGTCGTGCTTTCGGCCGGCGGCGGCACGCTGCTGTTCACCGGGCCGCTCACCTATGACAGCGACACGGCCATCACCATCGCCGATGGGACCGTCGAGTTCGCCGTCGAGCAGGGCCCCGTGAGCGTCGGCGACAACGTGGTCATCACCATCGACGGCGGAGCCACCTTCGCGGTCGGCGGCAGCGTCAATCCATTGCAGGACTCCATCACCGGCCAGTTCATGTCCGTGTCCTACGTGGCCGTGCCCGAGCCGGGGGCGCTGTCGTGCCTCTGCCCGCTGGGCTGCGTGCTGCTGCGGCGCAGGGCGCGACCTTCTTTCGGGAGGGCCGCAGTCCCCTGCGGCCGTTTCGCGGAGCGACCATTGCGGCGGTGCGGGAGCACGGCCCTCCCGGATTCGTGGGTACGCTCGTCGCGAGAGACAGGCGGATGATGTTCGGAAACCGTCCATCTTCGTGCCTTCGTGCCTCCGTGCCTTCGTTTCTGCGGAGCGCCTTCACCCTCGTCGAACTGCTCGTCGTGATCGGCATCATCGCCCTGCTGATTTCGATTCTCCTGCCCGCCCTGGCGGCCGCCAGGCAGTCGGCGCTGACAACCGTGTGTGCCAGCAACATCCGGCAACTGGCGGCGTGCTCCATTGCCTACACGGTCGACAATCGCGGTTTCTACCCGCCGGCCCACTTCGATTTCCTGACGCAGAACCTGCATCGCTGGCACGGCACGCGCGCGACGACCTCCGACCCTTTCGATTTCTCCGGTTCGCCGCTGCGGAAGTACATGCAGGCTGCCGCCATTCGGCAATGCCCGGAGTTCGCTCCGGCCATGCCGGGCTTCGAGGCGTCGGCAGGAGGGTATGGCTACAACAACCACTACATCGGCAGCAGCACCGAGGACATGGACTGGGCGGATGGTTCGGACAATATTCCCGCGCGGGATTGCATGATCCGCAACGCCGACCGGAAGATCATGTTCACCGACGCCGCCATGGCCGTGAAGTCAGGCCGGGGATTCGCGATGATCGAATACTCGTTCGTGGAACCGCCGACGACGACCTGGGGCCCGTCATCGCCTTCCATTCACTTCCGGCACCGTGGCAAGGCCAACGTCGCCTGGGTGGATGGCCACGTGACTTCCTGCGGCATGGACTGGACATACCCGACCAACGCGTATGGCGCGGATAACCTGTCCTGTCGGCTCGGGTTCTGCGGGCCCAAGGACAATTCGTGGTTCACCAGGCAGTGAATCACTTGTTGTCGTTGGGCGTTGGCGCCGGCTTGTTGGGGCCCTTCTTTTTCATGCCGGGGATAATGTTGGTGAGCCCGCTCAGGTCGGGCATGCCGATTCCCGGCCCGGCGCCGCCCGGCCCTGCCGGCACGGTTGGCGTGGTCGTTTCCACCGGTGTGGCCTGGGTCGCGGGGGCCGGGGTGCCGTCCCCAGGCGTGACGGGCGGCGGAGCCTTGTTGATCTGAGGCGCCGGGCCGATGCGCGTGATCGTGCGGCTCTCGAGCTCGGCCGGCAGCCGCGGAATCGGCAGACCGGCCTCCGCAAAATGCTTCAGCGCCACCTGGGCCGTTTGCAGGTTTGGCGCGCTCTTGAAATCCTTCAGGGCATAAATCGCGTACTGCGATGCCACCCGCAGCATTCCGGATTCCCTGGAGAGGGCCGGAATCGAACTGTCCATCGCCTGCAAGAAGACGCCATCGGCGTCGTTGAAGAGCGCTTCCGCCTTGCTCGTCGCCCCGGTGATCTGCGATGTCATGTCCGAAGGCGTCAATTCGGCCGGCGCCATCACCTTCGCCTCCAGCAGCACGGGCTTGAGATCCTTCACCACGAGCACGTTCTGGCGATCCAGCAATTTCACCAGGTTCAGACTCAACATGCCCTTGGCCAGCGTCGCCTTGGCGACCAGCATCGAGTACCACAGCGGGTCGTTCGTGTCGGCCAGCGACTTCCTCGCCGGCATGCTCGGGTTGAGCGTGTTGTTCGGGTCATTCTTCCAGGTCATGAAATCGCGCTGCAGGGCGCCCGCGTCCTTCCATGCGGCCTGGTAGGCCGCGATGGCCTTGTCTAAACGCTGCTCGATCTCCTGCCGGACCTTGGCGGCGCCGGCCATGCTGGTCGCGTAATTCTTCGCCTCGGGAACGATCTGCGACTCCATGACTTTCTTGTTCTCTTCGTTGCAGGCGGCGATCGCCTTTTGAGTTTCGGCCCAGATCGCGTTGACCTGCTCGATGTTCTTCTGCGTGGCCGCGATGCTCGCATCCGCCGTCTGCCTGGCAACCGTGGCTTCGCCGATCGTGCGCTGCATGCGGGAAAGTTCCAACTGTTGCTCCGCCAGCTCGTGCGATGTCTTCTGCACCGTCTGCCTTACGCCGACGGCCTTGCTGTAAAGATCGACCGACTCCTGGCCCTGGGTCAGTTCCGACTTCTGGAAGAGCTGATTCATCTCGTCGGTCGCGGCGGCCAGCTTGCTCTGCGTCTCCTTGATCTTCGCCTCCTGGGCCGTGGCGTCGTCCTGCGTCTTCTTAAGAAGTGCGGCGGCGGCGGCGGACTCGGCGGCCTGATCGGCCTTGGCTTTCTCAGATGCTTTCACAACCTCGCTGGGATCCGAGGCGGCGAGGATCCTGATCTGCACGTTGTTGCGATCGATGGCCGCGGCGCCGCTCTGAATCCTGCACAGCGCGCCGGTGGCCGCCGATTCGAGGTCGTCGAGCTGGCCGAGCATGGCGATCGCCCGGTTGTAGTTGTCCTGACCGACGAACATCCTGGCGTCGATCGAGTTGTCCAGCGAGGCGCCCTGCACCTTGGCGGCCGCTTCATAAAACGCGGCGGCCTGATCGGCCGCCCGAACTGCGGCCTGGGTCGCCGGGACTTTCGCCGGCGACTCCTGCCGGGCCTTCCTGATGTTCTCCTGAACTTCCTTGTCCCGCTGGGTTTGTGGCCCGTCACATCCAACGAGAGCCACGGACACTGCGGCCAGTGCAAGTACGGTGAGCCGTTTGGCGTGCTGACGCATGCGACATTTCTCCTCTAACGACGCTGCAGGTCGATGGTGCATCGCAATTTATGAATTGTGTCAACGGCGGGCATGAATGTCAAACAACGATTTACTCTGGTCACGGAGCCCGGCGTCGGGTATTCTAAAGGTCTGTACCTGAACTGAGAGCAATTGCGGTATGAGCACTCTTCCGGCCAGTCGGCACGATGATTTTGCCGTGGTGGCTCCGACGCCGCGGGAGGCCGTCTCCCGGACGCCGGTCAAAGCCGACCACGAGGAACACCACCCGGCCAATCCCGCATCCGTGGGTTTGCCCAGCCGCGTCCACAAACCCGCCAACTGGCTCGATCGCATCGAAGCGTTCATCTCCTCGCTGTCGGTGCGCGATAATTTCTGGCACCGCATCTGTTCCTTCATCTGGCTCCCCTATGCCTACTTCAGCGGCATCCGCATGACACAGGTCCACGAGCTGACCTACCAGGCCATACTGCCCTTCAGCCGCTTCAACCGCAACTGGTATCGCGCCATGGCCGGGGCCGCACTGCTCGGCAATTCCGAAATCGCCGGCGGCATGTACGTCTTCGGCGTCTGCGGCTCGAACTACTCCGTCGTCTGCAAACATCTCGAGTACAAGTTCCTTCGGCCCTGCCTCGGCCCGGCAATCTACAAAATGAAACCGCGCGAGGATGTCAAGGCACTCGTGGCCACCGGCCTCGCCAACTACAAACGCCTCGAACAGCACAACCGCTGAGTCCGTCGTGACCGACACCACCACCCGACCAACCGACCGCTTCCTGCCCTGGGCCGTCTTCCTCGGCATGTCCTGGACGTGGTGCATCGGCATGTTCCTGCCCGTCCTGCTCGTCCGCGACCTGGGCCTCTCCGGCTGGCTTGTCTTCGCCCTTCCCAATGTCGTCGGCGCGGCGGCCATGGGGTTCGTTCTGCGTCGCCGCACCCAGAGCCGGCGCCTTGTCCGGGAACACCGGCCGATGCTCCGGCTCTTCTCGTGGGTCACCATCGCCTTCCACATCTTCTTCATCAAGTGGTTCGTCGGCGCCAGGCTTGGCATCGACGGAGCGATCGCCGTGCTCGCCGTGGCCGGCGTGGTGCTGGGCTGGGTGATGTTGCGGCCCCGCGGTGGCGAACTGGTCCTTTCCGCGATCGCGCTCGTGGTCTCCCTCGGCGTCATGGTCTTTGTCGTCGCCTACGGGTTGCATCATCCCCTCCCGTCGATCCCGCCTGCGACCGGCCGCAGGGCCATCCTCGGCAGTCTGGAACTGCTGCCCGTCTGTCTGCTTGGCTTCGGTTTGTGTCCGTATCTCGATCTCACCTTCCATCGAGCCCGGCAGCATCTCAATCACCGCGCTTCCCGGCCGGCTTTTGCCGTCGGCTTCGGACTGTTCTTCCTCGTGATGATCGCCTTCACGTTGTGGTATGCGCCCAATCTCGCCACCGCGCTCACAGGCGGCGCTCCTCTTCCACGGCCGTGGGTTGTGGCCATCGCCGTGCATCTTCTGGTGCAATCCACCACGACCATCCTCTTTCATTTCCGCGGCCTCTGGGATACGCAACAGCACCGACCGCGTGGCAATTGGCCGGTCGTCGTCGCGGTGCTGATTCCGCTGATGCTCGCCGAACTCTGCGCTCCGAGGGGGCCGGCCTTCGGCCTCGATTGCGGCGAGTTCGTCTACCGCGTCTTCATGGGCTTCTATGGCCTGATCTTTCCGGCCTATGCGTGTGTATGCATGATTCCCCTGTCTCGCCCCGCCCGGCCGCGCTGGACCCGCATCATGCACTTCATCGCCGCCGTGATCGGCGCGATGCCGTTCTACTTCCGTGGTTTCGTGGCCGGTGACTTCATCTGGCTGTTGCCGGGTGTGGGTGTGGTCCTGCTGGCGGCCGGCGCGTCCCGCCTGCGTCTTTCTGCTCGGTGAACCGGCCCGCCGTGGATTGCCGGCGGCGCGGGATCACCGGTGACACGGCATTACGCCTGGCGCGATACTTCGGCACCGACGCCCAGTCCTGGCTGAACCTTCAGTCGGCCTACGATTTGCGGCTTGCGGAAATCGCGGCGAGCAAGACCATCCGGCGCCAAGTGAAGCCCCGCGCGGCGTGAGGCGGCATCACCCCATTCCCTTCGCGATCAACTCATTCATGCGTTTGGCAAATCCGACGGGGTCTTTGACGCGGGAGCCTTCGGCGATGACGGCTTGGTCGTAGAGGAGCCGGCCGATGTCGGCAACGCGCAGGTCGGCGGCGTTCTGCGTCTGTAGCTTGAGCAGGCCCTGAACGACGGCGTGTTGCGGGTTCAGCTCGAGGATTCGTTTGTCGCCGGGAATCTCGTCGCCGCGGCCCATGCGGCGCAGCAGTCGCTCCATATGCGCGGAGACGCCGTGTTCGTCGGCCACCAGCACCGAGGCGCTCTCCTTGAGCCGGGCGGAAAGGCGGACTTCCTTGACCTCGCCGATCGTCTTGCCGAGGGACTCAAGCAAGGGCTTGAACTTCTCCTTCTCGTCGGCCGCGACGGCGTCGGCCGCTTCGCCGCGGTCGATGGCCTTGAGCTTCTTGCCTTTGTACTCGCTGAGGCTGGTGACGAGGTATTCATCAACCGGGTCGGTCAGGAGCAGCACTTCCTGGCCACGACTCTTGAAAAGTTCGATGTAAGGGGAGTTCTCGATCTGCGAGCGGGTCTCGCCGATCAGGTAGAAGATCTCCTTCTGGTCGGCCGGCATGGCGGCCACATACTTGGCGAGCGTCGTGAATTTGCCCGGCTGGGTGATGGTCGATTCAAACTGGAGCAGGTCGGCGATACGCTCGCGGTTCTCAAAGTCGGTGACGCCTTCCTTGAGCATCGATCCGAACTCGGCGTAGAACTTCAGATATGTTTCGTAGTCGGTGTCGCGCATTTCCTCGAGCGTCTTGAGCACGCGGTTGACGAGGTTCTTGCCGATCTTCGCCAGCAGCGGATTGTGCTGTAAAGTCTCACGCGAGACGTTCAGCGGCAGGTCGGCCGAATCGACCACGCCCTTCACGAAGCGCAGGTATGCGGGCAACAGCTCTTCGCACTCGTGGGTGATGAGCACGCGGCGAACATACAACTGCAATCCGGCCTTGGGCAGCCCGAAATGGAAGTCCCACGGCTTGGCTCGCGGTAGGAAGAGAATGGCGCGGAATTCCATCTGCCCCTCGGCCGCCATATGGATCCACTTCAGCGGATCCTCGTGGTCGCGGGCGATCTGTTTGTAGAACGCCTTGTACTCCTCGTCCTTGATCTCGTTCCTGTTGCGGAGCCAGATTGCCTGGCGGCTGTTGAGCGTCTCTTCCTCGATGGTCTTCTTGCCGTCCTTCTCGTGCTCGACATCCATCGTGACGGGGTGTTCGATGAAGTCGGAGTATTGTTTGACGATCTGCCGTAGCCGCCAGGGGTCGAGGAATTCCTTGGCATCCTCGCGCAAGTGCAGGATGACGTCGGTCCCGCGGGTTTCCTTGTCGCAGGGCTCGACGGTGAACTCGCCCTGCCCGTCGGACTCCCATCTGGCCGCATGCGTAGCCGGACCGGCCGTCCGCGAGAGGACGGTGACGCGATCGGCCGCCATGAACGATGCATAGAATCCCACCCCGAACTGCCCGATCAGTTCCGGCCGGTTCTTCACATCCGCGTTCTTGAGGTTCTCCAGGAACTGCCGCGTGCCCGAGCGGGCGATGGTGCCCAGATCCTGCACGATGGACTCAGGCGACATGCCGATGCCATTGTCGCGGATGGTCAGCGTGCCCTTTTCCTTGTCGGGGATGAGTTTGATCTTCCAGTTGGAATTGCCTTCCAGCAGGTCGTGGTTGGTCAGGGATTCGAAGCGCACCTTGTCGATGGCGTCGGCCGCGTTGGAGATCAGTTCACGGAGGAAGATCTCCTTCTTGGTGTAGAGCGAATGGATGATGAGATCGAGCAGTTGCTTGAGTTCGGTTTTGAATTCCATGCGGACGGGAGCGGCTGCGGACATGGCAGATTCCTCTCTGAAAAAGATGAGTTGGGAGGCGACAGCACAAAAACTGTGCCAAGTCGAGAATATGTCGTAAAGTATTTATAGTGAATTAGTTACGGTGTTCTTGTAATCCGGCTTTGCTGCCAAGATGGCAGCCGCGGGGCGTACCACTCGTCAGGAGAATCGGCATGGCGTTGCCAATCAGATAATTTGTTCTATAGTTAATTAATGGACTTCCGCTGGAACGCGTGGAATGTCGGGCACATCGGCGAGCACGGCGTTGTCCCGCTTGAGGCGGAGTATGTCGTCCGCAATGCGAAACACCCTTTCCCAATGGACGAGGGTGGCGGCAAGTGGACGGTCTGGGGCCAGACCGAGAATGGTGATTACCTTCAGGGCGTCTTGGTTCCCGATCCCGATGCGACGATCTATGTAATTCACTCACGGCCGTTGACCGACAAAGAGCAACGGAATCTTCGCCGCAAGTGGAGATGAGACTATGCCCAAGCCCAAAGCCCCAACCAAGCCGTACTGGGAGATGAACACCGACGAGTTGCGCCAAGCCACACGGGAGTTCGATGCGGAGCGCGACGGGTTGCCCGGGCGGCCACTGAGCGCTGCGGATCGTAAGCGCTGGGAAACTCTGCGCCGTAAACCCGGCCGGCCGACGGTGGGCAAGGGACACCGTGTCATT
>JBEKVL010000401.1:0-6276 GCA_049514055.1 Tepidisphaeraceae bacterium
AGGTCGTCGATGATGTTGGGTTCGATTTCCGGTTCGTCGCCCTGCACATTGACGACAATGTCATCCGATAGTGTTTGGGCGACTTCGGCGATGCGGTCGGTGCCGCAGGTATGGTTTGGAGAGGTCATCAGGCAGCGGGTGCCAAAGGGGCGAAGGGCGTCGCTGATGCGTTGGTCGTCGATGGCGACGATTATCTCCCGCACCCGCTGGCACTTACGGACCTGGTCGACGACATGCTGGGCAAGGGGTCGGCCGGTTTCTGCGGCGATAATCTTGGCGGGGAAACGGGTTGAAGCGTAGCGGGCAGGGATGACGACGGCGGCAGTCAAAGTCGACCTCGTTTACAACTCAAGCCGCTGCCAGAGCTTGCACAAAACCAGAGAACCATCGGCCGCTGGGGGCGGCTTATGGACCCGAGGGTTTGGCGAGATCAGGAAACGGCCGGAAAGAACAACTTCAAACTGCGGAGCGAGTTTAGGAAAAATGGTGGTGGGTGTCAAATTCTCTGGAGTAGTTGAACCGATCCGGGTGTGACCGGGGATTCTGGCAGTCGGGAGGGCCGCGCTCCTGCACGGCCGGGTGCGTGCCATACGAAGCGGCCGCGAGCGACTGCGGCCTCTGATTTGCCAAAACAAACGGGAAGCGGGGTGGGAATGACTCGAAAGTCGCAGCGGTGCGTCTGAGCCGGGTGCGTTGGTAGCGGCGAGTATTGTCATCAGTTTGTAATTATTTACCGGGCGATATTTTTCGGATGGCTTAATCTTGTAATGTTGGGTGTGGACAGATTATCATCCATGGACCTTGAGTTGAGCGGCTCGACGAGGGGCCCCGGGGCGTTTCTTCGGAAACGGAGGTTGTGATGGTTTGGGTGCATCGTGCCTTGGGCGTCCTGGCAGGGTCTTCGGTACCGCTTGCAGTCCATCCGCGATTGCACTTAATCTGCTGAAGAACCGGGAATTCATCAAGGCGGGAATGGCCGCCAGGCGGGAAACAGACAGAGTTACACCAGAGAGTTCGTGCGAAGACGTCGTGTGTGAATATGTGTCCAAGCGGTGGCCGCGTGCCGATGCAACACGTGTTGCAGGCGGGTGCCGGAAGGATGGGAATCGGCAGTGATTTTTTTTAATCGGGAGCAACACTTCGATGAACTGTAAGAATCGTCGCACCCCGGTTTCGGGGTGGAGTTCTCGGAGATGGACCTGTTCATCCAGAAGAACTTCTTCTCGGGGCCGGCGCAGATTGCGTTTGTGACCGATCCGCTGGGCGGGCAGGAGGCGATCATCGCCAACGCCGGCGGGAAGATCGAGCCGGTGTCGAAGTTCTGGGTCGATGGGCGGGAACGGCAGTGCAGCGGGGCCGAGGCGAAGAAGGAGGAGGGGGTTTCGGGGGCCGTGCCGCCGGGGCTCACCAAGAGCCTGCGGGCGATGGAAGACCGGATCAACTCGCTGGTGCAGACGGTCGAGGGCGATCGCGCCTTCAGCCAGCGGTTTATTCTGTTTGTGGGGATGCTGGTAGCGGTGGGGGTGGTGTTCTGGATCGCGTCACAGATCTGGGTGGCGTTTTCGAAGGATCCGATACCGCAGGGATACACGACGATAGTTCCAATGACCACGCCGGACGGCAAGGTCGTCCGGCTGGGGATCCATGTGGTGGCCGCGGAACTGGCTCCGGAGCAGCGGGCGGATTTGATGCGTCAACTGCTGGAGATGGCACAGCGCGAGAACGAAGAGGCCGCGAAGAAAGCCGCCGCCGCGACACAACCGGCAACCAAACCAGCAGAGGGCAAAGGCAAATGAACCAGACTGACCAGCAGGATGCGCCGGGTGGAATCATCCGCATCACTTCGGAAGACGCCTACAGCCCGCACGTTGAGGATTTGCTCAAGCGCCAGGCGAGCATGCGCGGGGAAGGGGGGATCACGCGTGACCGGCGGAGAAAATGGTACTTCCAGAACTGGTTCGTCTTTGCGCTGGCCGGGCTGGCCGGCGCGTTGGGCGGCTGGGCCCTGCTGGAGCCGTACTTCGCCGACATGATCTACCTGCAGGGCAAACTCACGGACATTCGTCATGCCGAGAAGGTGAGCTGGACGCACGATGGGCAGCAGAAGCAGCTTCAGTTGCAGCCGGTGGCCGAGGCCAGTGTGGGCGGGCGGCCCGTGGTGATTGTCGAACAGACACGGTGGATCGACGCGAAGGGCCGATACTTGGACCTTGACTTGTCGACGCTCAGGGCAGGCCAGGATATCGGATGCTATGTGGAGTACATTCCCGCGCGCGGGGGCATGGGTCTGGCGCTGTTCGTCACGGCCGGAGACAAGCGGCTGTCTGATTTTGAATTGACGGCGCCGCTGGACCGGCTGGTGGCGCGATCGCATGCGGCGGGCATGCTGCTGTTTCCGGTGATTGCGGCCCTGATCGGGCTGATGATCGGTGCGGCCGACGGACTGATGTGCAGGCTGTGGAGGCGGTTGCTGCTGGGCGGGGCAGTGGGGCTGCTGGTGGGATTCATCGGCGGATTCATCTCGCTGCTGCTGGCGGAACTGGTGTACCATCCATTGAATGCGCTGGCGATACAGCAACAGGGACCGACGCCGGGCTCGCTGACGACGTTCGGGTTCCTGGTGCAGATGACCGGGCGAAGCCTGGCATGGTGTCTGGCGGGAATGGCGATGGGGCTGGCACAGGGCATCTCGTTGCTCTCCAAGCGACTGCTGCTGTACGGTTTCCTGGGCGGGTTGATCGGCGGGCTGCTGGGCGGGCTGTTGTTCGATCCGATCGACATGTTGCTGCTCGGGGCGCTCAAGCCCAGCGCGCACTGGTCTCGTCTGGTGGGTTTTGCCGTGATCGGGCTTGCGGTGGGCGCGATGATCGGCATTGTCGAACTCCTGGCTCGCGACGCGTGGTTGAGGATGGTCGAGGGCCCGCTGGCCGGCAAGGAGTTCCTGCTGTTCAAGGACATCATGCGCATCGGGTCGTCGCCGCGGTCGGAGATCTACCTGTTCAACGATCCGCAGGTGGCGGCCCAGCATGCGATTCTCCGGTCCACGGGCGATATCTATGAACTGGAGAACACCAGCGGCGCCAATCCGTTGACCGTCAACGGCCGGCCGGTGACGCGGACGCGGCTGCGTCACGGCGATCGCATCGTTCTGGGCCTGACGGCGTTCGTATTTCAGCAGCGGCGCACGGAGTAGACCATGGCGAACACATACGTAGACAGGACTTCATCAGGCGATCGTCCGCCGGACACCTGCGATTCCGGTGTTTGCGTTGTCTGCCGGACTGCGCCGGCTGCGGGTGAGCAGGTCGTGTCGTGCATCGCCTGCGGGGCGTTGCATCACGCCGATTGCTGGGATTACAACGGGGGCTGCGGGAAGTACGGCTGCCCGCAGGCCCCGGCGACGGACAAACTTGGGGAGATGGAGATCCCGGCGTCGTTCTGGGGAAGGACGGACAAGGAGTGTCCGCAGTGCCGCCAGGTGATCCAGGCGGCCGCCCTGCGATGCCGCTTCTGCGGCACGGTCTTCGGCAGCAATCGCCCGCTGCAGGCGGAGGAGTTTCATGCCGGCCGGCAACTGGCTGAAGGGGCCAGGCGGGCTCGTGCCGGGATCATCTGGCTGCTGATCGCGTCGATCGTTCCATGCACGGCGCCGCTGGCGCTGATCGTCGGCGGAATCTGGTTCATGCACAACCGGGCGGCGATCGCCAGACTGCCGGCGATGCAGTCGGCGATGGCGCACATCGGCGTGGGGCTGGCCGGCGTGCAGACCGTGGGGCTGGTGGTCGTGGGCGTGCTTTACAGCCTGTTTCGAGGATGATGGAATGCTGTTGCAGGAGGATAGATGACCCCGCGACTTCGCCGTCTTGTGGCCGACCAGGTTCATGTGAGCCGGGTGTTTGAATCGCACCCGCGCATCCGGATCGTGGGGACCGAGGGCGAACCGCCCGAGAAATACACGGTGGAGTTCCAGGTGCGTGCGATGGTGCCGGGCGCCGGCGATGCGCGCATCGTGGGCGAGGTGCATCGGGCCGAGGTGTTCCTGAGCCTGGACTACCCGCGCCGGCCGCCGCTCTGCCGGATGATTACGCCGGTGTTTCATCCGAACATCGATCCGCAGAAGATCTGCATCGGCGATCACTGGAACGCCGGGCAGAGCCTGGCCGAGTTAATCGTTCGCATCGGTGAGATGCTCTGTTTCCAGAGTTACAACGTGAAGAGTCCACTGAATGCCCAGGCGGCGATGTGGGCGGAGACGAACCAGTCTCAACTGCCGCTGGAGCGTGTGGACCTGGCGGTGAACCTCGAATGAGCACCGGGGCAGCACGATCCGGCGTGAACGGGTATCGGTGCCGTCGTCTTCTGGCGGGCATTCTACTCCTGTCGGTCTTCCCAATGGCGTGGGGCGCGGAGCGGTGGATCGTGGCCGATGAGTTCCCGGTCTGCTTCTATCGAGCGGTGACTCACAGGCCGTGCGCATTCTGCGGTCTGACACGGGCTTTTGCCGCGGTGTCGCACGGCCGGTGGGTCGATGCGTGCCGGTTCAACTGGCTTTGGATCGTCATGGTGCCCGGGGTCATTCTTGTGGCGGTGCTTTGCCTGGCGGATGCGGCTGACGGGCGCGACCGCGTGCAAGCGGCGCTGGCGGCGGTGCATCGCCTGTGGATGCCGATTCTCCTCGCGATCGTCGCCATGACGATCGTCCGGGGCTTTGCGGGCGAATAGGGTTGTCTTCTGTCTGCCCGCTGCTGTAACATAGCGGAGGTGTGGGTATCTGCGGGAGACGTATTATGTCGATGAAAATGGCTCAGGAGAAATCCTTTGGCCGAATGGTCCGGAACATGGCCCGGATGATGGACCAGATGCAAAAGGGGTTCTGCGGCTATTGCCCCGGAGAAACGTGGACCCCGGCCGTAAATGTTTACGAGAGCGAGAGTTCCTACCTTGTTTGTGTGGATCTGGCCGGCGTGGACAAGGAGAAGATTGAGATCGTGGTGGCCGACGGGGTGCTTCGTTTGCGCGGGCAGCGGCATGCGCCGCTGCCGCCGGTCGAGGAACCCGGGCGGCTGCGCGTACACCTGATGGAGATAGACAACGGCAATTTCTGCCGGGAAGTGGAACTTCCCAGCGATGTCCGCGAGGATCACGTTACCGCCCGGCACGAGAACGGGCTCCTGTGGATCGTTTTGCCCCGAAAAACCTCCTAACCGTCCGCCACCTTAATCATGCCCGACAACCTCGTCAGCGAGAGAACTGAAAATGCAACCGTCATCCGCGCCGGCGGCGAGGGACAGACGGTTCGCGTTCCCAACGTGCTGCCGATCCTTCCGATCCGCAGCGTGGTCGTGTTTCCCGGCACGGTCGTTCCGCTGAACATCGGCCGGCCCAGGAGCAAGAGCCTGATCGACGAAGTGATGCCCGGCGACAAGCTGGTGGGGGTCATCGCCCAGCGTAACCAGGATGTGGAGGATCCGCGCGATTCCGACCTCTACAGCATCGGGGTCGTGGGCGTGATTCTCAAGTTGTTCAAGCTTCCTGATGGCAACCAGTCGATCATCGTTCATGGTCTGGCGCGATTTCAACTTCAGAGCATCGAGCGAACCGACCCGTTCATGGCCGGGCGGATCAGCATTCTGCAAGACAGCGTGGAGCCGGGCAACAAGCTCGATGCGCTGGTCGCGAGCGTTCGCGAGCAGGCGAACCGGATGATCGAGCTTTCGCCCAACACGCCGGAGGAGGCGTCGCAGGTGCTGAACAGCATTCACGACCCCGGCCCGCTGGCGGATTTTCTGGCGGCCAACCTTCAGGCCGAGTCGCCCGACCAGTTCGTGTCCGAAAAGCAACGTTTGCTCGAGGAGCTCGACGTGGAGCGGCGCCTGCGGCTCATCGCCGACCGGCTGGCCAAGCAGCTCGATATCCTGGAACTGCAGTCCAAGATTCACAAGCAGGTTTCGGAGAATATCGACCGCTCGCAGCGGCGCTACTATCTCCAGGAGCAGATGAAGGCCATTCGCAAGGAACTGGGCGAGAAGGACGGCGCCGACGGCGAGAGCGAGGCCGGCGAACTGCGGAAGAAGCTCGCTGAAGCCGATCCGCCGGAAAACGTCATGAAGGAGGCCGAGCGGGAGCTCACACGCCTGGAGACTCTGCCCAGCGCGTCGCCGGAGTACGGCGTCATTCGCACCTATTTGCAGATACTGTCCGAGCTTCCGTGGAAGAAGGCCACCGAGGACAAGATCGACCTGGCCGAGGCGCAGCGCATTCTCGACCGCGACCACT
>JBEKVL010000402.1:0-6275 GCA_049514055.1 Tepidisphaeraceae bacterium
ATCTTTGGCGGTTCCGCCGCGGGTTTTTCCGGCTCCTTCGGTTTTTCCGGCGGCGTTTCCTTGACCATCTGGACGGTGATTTTTTTAAATTGGTTTCCCAGCAAGCCCTCGCGCGCGGCGCAAAAAACGAGCGCCAGAACGATGGACACGTGGAAGGCCAGCGAGATCAGCAAGTTGATCTTGGCCGAGTTTTGCTCCGGGCGGGGTGAAGTTTGTGGCGTCATGGCGGGTTCTTTCTATTTCGGGATTTCAGTGGCCAAATCCACCTTCACGACGTTGGCCTGCTGGCAGGCGTCCAGGACGGCGCGGACTTGGCGGTACTTTGCCTTGCCGTCGGCCCGCACAATGACACTCAGGTCGGGATCGTCCACCCGCAGGCCGGCCAGCGTTGCCTGGAATTCGGCGATCTGGACGGGTTTCTTGTTGATCCAAATTTTGCCATCGGCCTCGACAGTAATGTAATTGGCCTTGCGCGGCGGATCCTTCTCATGTTTTGAGGCCGTCGGCAGTTTCAAATCGAGATCATTGACCACCGGCGTCGTGGTGATGATGAATATCACCAGCAGCACAAACGCCAGGTCCAGCAACGGAGTGATGTTCAACTCCGTGAGCGTGTGGTGCGCGCTGTGGGAACACTTTTTCATGCTTCGACCAGCGCGGGAGAGTTCTCTGTCTATTGCGTCCGCTGGATGGCGCTGGCGATCTTGTCCTCCAGCTCGCGATTGTCCACATAGACATGTTCGATTTGGGTGGCGTAACGCGTGGCAAAACCGTCCAGTTCCTGCGTGATGGCGCGGATGGTGGTGACCATGAAATTATAGGCAAACATCGCAGGTATGGCGACCAACAGCCCGGTGACCGTGGCGATGAGCGCGCCCGCCACGCCGGGCGCCATGGCCGTCAGGCTGGCGGAGTTGGCCCGCGCCACGCCCGCGAATGTTTCCATCACGCCCCAAACCGTCCCCAACAGGCCGATGAACGGCCCCCCCGCCACCGCCGTCGAGAGCACAATCATCCCTTTTTCCAGCGACATCGCCTCGGCCGCCGCCGCTTCTTCCAACGTGACTTTCACCGCCTCAAAGGACGCCAGGCTGATCCGTTTCTGGCCGTTGATGAGAACGGGGTTTTGTTTGAGATGATAATCCAGTTCGTCGGCCCCGCGGATATAAAGCCGGTAGGCGGGCGCGACGGAAAAAACATCGCCCCGGCGCTTGATGTCAAGCGGGTCGCGCGTGGAACCGTAATCGGCGAAGAATCGCTTCGCCCATTTTCGAGCGAGGTGAAGCTGCCGGAATTTGGTGATGATGATCGTCCAGCTAAAGAGCGAAAGGACGAACAGCGTCAGGATGGTGATCTTGCCTTCGGTCGTTGCTTTTTCGAATGCGAATTGCAGCGCGACGTCGGCCAGCATCGGTGGGGTGATGAATGAGGTCATGGATGAGTAGGGTTATTCCGGCCCGGCGTGATAACGGTCACGCGGCCGGCTTTTTGCGCGAGGGTGATGGTCCTGTCTTTTTTCTTCTTGTCGTCGTCGCTGGCGTTCTCGTCAGTCTTGGCTGCCGCGGTCGAGGCGTCCTCCGCCACCTTGGCGTCTTGCTTTGCGACGTTGGATTGCGGCACGCCCAGGGTGGCGGAGGCCGCGTCGCCCGAAGCGGAAACGGACTCCGAGATCAGGCTCGCGGTGATGGATTGGCCGCTCACGTCCGCCGTGCCGTTGGCGATGACCGTGCCGGCGACGTCTCCGCCGGCATTGATGGCAACGTCGCCCAGGGCAAAGGCCGTGACTTTGACGTTGGCCGCTGATCGCACGTTGATATTCCCCCTGCTGAAGAGGATGCCGATGATGTCGCCGCCGGCGTTGAGATTAAGATCGGCGCCAATGATGCCCGAGCCGGAAGAGTTGATGTCCTGGCCCGCGTCGAGTGTGATGGAATGGTTTGCATAACTGGCGCCGTTGAGGGCGATCTGGATGATGCCGCCCGCGCTGGCGTTGATGCTTCCTTTCGGAGTCTCGATCGTGATGTCGCCCAGCACGCCGTGCGAGTGGGGCAACGTCGTGGCCAAAATGCCGCTTCCGGCAACCGTGGCGGGGATGTCAACCAACTGCCCGGTGTGAGAATTGAGTTCCTGCCCGACCATCGTGACGTAACCCACGCCGCCCGCGCCGGCGTTCACGTTGCCCGTGGCGGAACGGATATTGATGTCGCCGCCGTCATACGTGGCAATGCGCGAGCCGTCCACGTTGACGTCGCCGGTGGCCGCGATGGAGATTCCGCCGCCGCCGGTGGTGAAAATGCCTTTGGCGGCGTTGGGATCGCCAAACGTGGTGAATTCGCCGCCCACGTCAAGCCTGCCGCCAACATTAAGCTGCAAGCCGCCCAGCAATCCTTCATCGGCAATTTTCGAGGAAGTCATTTCCAGGTTGCCCGTCGTGTTGATTGTCAGGCTGGCGGCGTACGGAGAAATGGCGGCCAGCGCGGAATCGGGGGCGAGCACCTGGATGCCGCCGGAGATGCCCAGGTCAATGCCCTTCGCGCTCACCACGAAATGTCCGGGACCGGCGACCGCCAGGCCCTGGTCGCCCAGAGTGGCGGTCTGGCTGGCGGTGTAGAGTTGCTGGATGGCGGCCTGTTGGCCGGCGGTGAGGGTCAGCGGTTTGGTCAGCGGCTGGCCGTTTGCGCCCAGGATCGGCTTGCCGGATTGGCTCAACACGAATTCAAAAGGATTCAGCAGAAACGCCAATTCAGAGGCCGACATCTGGCCTGCGAAGGTCAACGTCCCAGTCGAAGCATCGTAATGCAGCTTCCCCGCGATTTCCCCGTCGCCGCTCTGGGCCGCGCTAAAGAGCGCCTTGGGCAGCGGCGTGGCCAGCGGGACACTGGTGAGGTCGCCCCGATAAGTAATGTCGCCCGCCACGGTGATGGAGGTGGTTTGCGAATGCGACAAATTCTGGCCCTGGAAGCCAAAATTATAGGTGCTGCCGGCCACCGTGATTTCAGCGAAAGTCGGCACTGTCAAACCGAATGAATCGATGTCGCCGGAAATGTCAACCACCACGCCATTGGGATCGTTGACGTGCAACGGCGTGGTGGCGTGGCCCTGGCTGAAAGTGGCGAAGCCCGGCAACCCGCTATCCGACATTGTGATGCCCGTCAGCGTTCCTTGCAGGTAGGCGCCCGCCAGATCGCCGCCTGCTGTGGTGGTGATCTGGAGCGCGCCCTGGCTGGACGGGTAGAGAACAACCGGATTGTTGATCGTAATGCCGCCCGCCCCGGCAGTCAGCGTCAGAATCGGCGGGTAAATGGGAGGCATGTCCTGATTGTAGCCCAGGACCCGAGGCAGGTTGGCGCCCGTCAGAGTGATGCCGTTGCCGGCCCACAAATTGGCCGCGGCGTTCGGGGCGTAATCGAACAGGAACGGGGTTCGAACCGGAACGGTTGAATTGTTGACGTTCCCGGAAAACTCGCCGGCCGGCACGGTCTGCGCGTTGTTGTTGAACGTGCCGTCGGGATTGCGCACCTCGGCAATGTAGATGTCGTTCGCGGCCCAAACATTCCACGAACCGTTAATCAAACTGAAGCTCACCGGGCGGGTCGAGCTGCCGACGCTGGCGCCGGGATCGAGGCTTTGCGGGGGCTGCCCGTTCTGGACCTGAACTCCCGCCAGGACCGTGCCGACGCCGTTGGCCAGGGTGTAATTGCCCAGGATTTGGTTGCCGGCAATGAGGGTCACATTGCCGGGCTGGCTGCCGTAAGCGCCGGAAGCTCCGGGCGGCTGGCCCGACGGCACGGCCGGCTGGCTGATGATTTTGTTGCCCGCCTGCAGCGTGACATTGCCGCCCGCGACCGTGGCGATGCCGCCCGGGCTGGCACTGGGGCTGTAACCAAAAATGGAAAACGCATAGCCACCGTTGCCGGTGCCCGCATTGATGTTATCGGAAACCGCCTGGAGAGTGATGCTGCCGCCGCCGACAGTGCGAATGCCGCCAGTCCCGACCAAAATGTCCTGCCCCGCCGTCATGGTGATGTTGCCCGCCGAAGTTTGAACCGTTCCGTTCAAGGTTCCGGCGCTGCTGCCGTTCAAATAGATGGATCCAACGCCCGGCTGAACCGTGCCGGTGGTGAAATTCACTCCCGCCTGCAAGTTCACCGACCAATTGTTGGCATCCGTAATCTTGGCGTTGTTGTTGAAGATTATGTTGCCTCCCGCCTGCAACGTCAGCAGGCCCGTTTGCCCGCCGGTGCTTTGGCTGAGATTCCAACTTGTCCCCGTCGTGAGCGTGATGTTGGCGGTGGCTTGCAGATCAATCTGGGAAAAACTCATATTGGCAAACGCCGTATTGACGTTCAATGACAACGTCCCCGATCCGCTTCCCGCCGCCACCGTTCCATTGCCGGCGCTGCCGGTGGAGGCCGGGGACGTGGTCAGGGTGATGTTTGCCGGGTCGAGCAACAGTTCTCCGCCGGTGAAACCGGTTTGCGCGCTCGCGTCCATCTTCGACACCAGCGAGAGAATGTTCGGCGCGCTGACTTCCACGTTGCCGCCGTTGCCCGCTTGCGCTCCGCCGGAGGTGATGATTTGACTCCCAACGCTGTCGAAAAAACCGTTGCCCGATTTCAGGGTGACGCTGCCGCCCGGACTGCCGGGAGTGGTATCGTCGCCCCGGGCGAGGATTTGCGAATTGGGGCCGAGGTTCAGTTGGCCGCCGGCCACCAACTCAATCGTTCCGTTTTGCTCGCGCACGGAATCGGCCTGGAGGATGCCGTCTTGATTAACAACTTGGGCGTTCAACGCGATGGTCCCGGCATCAACGCTGATGTGGCCGGCATTATCAACCGACCCCGCCGGAAGCTTCACCGTCGCGCTTAACCCCCGGCCGTCGGCCCGTTCCGTGACCAGCACGTCTTGTCCGGCATAAAGCCCGACGCTGCCTCCCGGCGCGATCAGGTCGCCGTGGTTGTCCACCTTCTCCGCAATGAGAAAGAGGGAATGCCCCTGGCCCGCCGAGATTTGTCCGTAGTTGACGATGCTGGCCTGGGGCGGCGCGCCCGTGAACTCCCAACTGGCGCCCGGCCCCATGTCCGGCGGCAGGGGCGCGGTCGTGGCGACGAAATTGCCGCTGACATTGATGAAGGAATTCGGTCCGAAATAGAAGCCGTGGGTGTTGGCCAGGACGACGGTGCCATTGGCATTGAGGCTGCCAAATATCTGCGACGGGCTGGCATCGCCAATGGCGTTGAACACGAGGGAGTTTGCGGACGGCTGAACGAACGTAGTGGTTTCCCCCTTCTGAATATTGAAACTGGTCCAATTGAGCACCGTCAACGGGCCCGTGCTGACAGTCAACTGGGAACCGGTGGATTGCGTCGTGGCCGAGCCGGACTTCACCGTCATGCCGGCGGGATTTGCCGCCGCATAACCGGCCGCTTCCAGCGCCAGGGCAAGGCCGAGCCAGCGTGAAAAAGCGGTGTTGCGGAGGTTCCCGATCATTAGAATTGAAATCCAATTGAAAAATAAGCGCGCAGGGTGCCCGCGGGCGTCAAAGGCGTGTTCAACAGAGCGCAGGCCAGGCTCAGCCGGGCGTCAAAATGCTCCCCGGCGGTCACAAAGAATCCCACGCCGGTTCCCCATTCCCGCACGGCCGGCGCGTCCGGACGGTCAACAAGATACGCCTCGCCGTAATCCATGAACACCGACGTCCGCGCGAAGGCCGGGACCTTTCCGCCGCTCACCGGGAACGAGCCGATTCCGGCCGCCGGGGCGCGCAACTCCAGCGTCGTGCGCCATCCGTCATCGCCGTAGGTTTCCCCCTCCTGGTAACCGCGCGCGCCGGCCGTGCCGCCGAGGGGAAACTCCTCGTTGCTGATCAGCGCTTCGCTCGCGCATTGCCCGGCGGCCCGCCACAGGAGCGCCCAGCCGGGACGCAAGTTTTCCTCGCGGGTCACGCCGGCCAGGACCTTGGTGTAATCGCCCCCCGCGGACCGGGAATCGGCCGCCGCCTGGAAGGAGGCCCGTTTCGATTCCAGAAACGACGGAAACACATCCTGCTCGATGCTGAAACTGGTGGTCCCCTGCTTGTCCGGGCGCTCCCCCGACCAGTTCCACGACAGCGGCATATAGTTGACATCCACGCGGGTATTGGACGGCAGGGCAATGGTCGAGTTCTGTGTGCTGGCAACGCCATTGTTGGTCAGAACGGTGGTGAAATAAGAGAGATTGGTGGCGAAACTTTGCCCCCGGTAATCTTTGAAATCGAACCCCAGGGTCAATCTCGA
>JBEKVL010000403.1:0-6271 GCA_049514055.1 Tepidisphaeraceae bacterium
CGATGGAGTCACGGGTACGGCCTTGCTATGATCCCGCAATCGGCGGTGACGACGTGGCCGTCCGGCGCCTCGAGCCGACCTTCGCCGCCCCGGCGCCAGGTATCGGAACGGTGCCACGGACGCCTGGACGGCAGAAGCCAACTGGCACCGCATTTGGCGGCCACATGGAAAAGGCCGCCGATCCCGTTGGAGATGCCTCATGACTCCCTCTCGTTCTGACGCGCTGGTGCTCTTCGGTGTCACCGGCGATCTGGCCCACAAGAAGATTTTTCCGGCGCTCTACCGGCTGGCCAAACGAGGCGCATTGGAGGTTCCGGTCGTCGGCGTCGCCGCCCCGCAGTGGAGCCTGGCGCAGTTGCGCCATCGCGTGGTGGACAGCGTCAAGCAGGCGGGCGGGATCGACAACAAACGTGCCCTTCAGCACCTGATCTCGCTCCTCAGCTATGTCAGCGGCGACTACAACGAGCGGGGCACGTTCACGAAGATCAAGGAAACGCTGGGCAGCGCTCGGCGCCCGGCTCACTACCTCGCAATCCCGCCCTCGCTCTTCCCGACGGTGATTACCGGGCTCGGCGCCGCAGGCCTGGCCGACAATGCCCGCGTCATCGTCGAGAAGCCCTTCGGCCGTGACCTGGCCTCCGCGCGTGAACTGAACGGCATCGCGCGATCAGTGTTCCCGGAGGACTCGATCTTCCGCATCGACCACTTCCTCGGAAAAGAGGCGATCATGAACATCCTCTATTTCCGCTTCGCCAATTCCTTCCTGGAGCCGATCTGGAACCGCAACTACGTCGCCAGCGTCCAGATCACCCTCTCCGAGGATTTCGGTGTGGGCAACCGCGGGGCGTTTTACGAATCGGCCGGCTGTCTGCGCGATGTGATCCAGAACCACCTCTTCCAGGTCGTCGCCCTGCTGGCCATGGAGCCGCCTGCCCACAGGGGCTTTGGCGCCGTGCATTTGGAGAAAGCCAAGGTCTTCCAGGCCATGCGCCCGCTTCAGCCCGACGACCTGGTGCGTGGCCAGTACGCCGGATACCGGAAGGAACCGAACGTGGCCAGGAATTCCGACGTCGAGACTTTCTGCGCCTTGCGCCTCTACATCGACTCCTGGCGCTGGCAGGGCGTGCCGTGGTATCTGCGCTCCGGCAAATGCCTGGCCGAGACGGTGCATGAGGTGCTGGTGGCGTTCAAACCGCCGCCGCAGGCGCTCTTCGCCGACTCGGCCCCGGTGAACGGGCGGGCCAACTATCTGCGGTTCCGGCTCTCCCCCAGTTCCGCGATCGCCCTGGCCGCCCGCGTCAAATGCGCCGGGAAGGAATTCGTCGGCGACCAGCGGGAACTCTACATGGTCGAGGAACAGCCGCAAGCGGAATCGCCCTACGAGCGGCTCCTGGGCGACGCCATGGCCGGCGACGGCGCGCTGTTCACCCGTGAGGACGCGATTGAAACCGCCTGGGCAGTGGTCGAGCCCGTCCTGCGAGTCCACCACCCGACACGACCCTACCAGCGCGGCTGTTGGGGCCCGAAAGAGGCTGACGCCCTGATCGCGGCCAACGGCCGCTGGCATAACCCCAGGCCCGAGGAGTCGTCCGCATAGCCGAAGCCGCGACTGCCATCGCCGCCCTGGCCGCCCAACTCCAGGATGACGGGGCCGGCCCGGTGGACAAGGTCCACGGACGCACAGTCGTCTGAAGCCCACAATGCAAATCGATCGACGCCAGTCCGGGATGGGAGGACCAGACGGATCGGCTGAAGCCGGTACTCCGAACGAGCCGCTCAATCCTCCGCCCACAGCCGATTGGCGGGCGCATCCTTGTACAGCGGCTCTTCCTGCAACCGGATCGCCTCTTCATGGATGATCTGGTAGACCTGCCAGATGAATTCGACGCTGAGCCCCTTCTTCCCGGCCGCGTTGGCGCGGCTTTCGAGAATCTCCTGCCAGCGAACCGGCTGGAGCGTCGACACATGGTGCCGCCGCTTCAACTCGCCCATCGCCCGGACAATCTCCATGCGCCGGGCCAGCAGGCCGATGATGTTCTCGTCCACCTCGTCCACGACATGCCGAAGCTGCCGCAATTCGGTCTCGTATGACTGGCTGTTGGCCGCCTCTTTTCGCATCACCAGTTGCGCCATCATCTCGCGAAACCGCGCGGGCGTCAGTTGCTGCGTCGCGTCGCTCCAGGCCTCGGCCGGGTTGCAATGCACCTCGACCATCAGCCCATCGTACAGCAGGTCCATCGCCTCCTGGGCGGTCGGCGCGATCAGATCGGCCCGGCCGCACATGTGGCTGGGGTCGCAGATCAGGGGCAACTCCGGGATGCGCCGCTTGAGTTCGATGGGAATCCGCCACAGCGGCGCGTTGCGATAGCGCGTGTCGCCGGCCGTGCTGAATCCGCGATGGACGGCCCCTAGCCGCCGGATGCCGGCGTTGTGGATGCGCTCCAGCGCGCCGATCCACGCTTCCAGATCCTGGCTGACGGGGTTCTTCACCAATACGACCACATTCGTCCCCCGCAGCGCATCGGCGATTCCCTGTACGGCAAACGGATCGGACGTCGTCCTGGCGCCGATCCACATCGCGTCCAGTTTGTGATCGAGGGCCTCCTGCACATGCTGGGGCGTGCCCACCTCGGCGCCAACCGGAAAGCCGAACTCCTCGCGAATCCGCACCAGCCACGCCAGCGCCTCCACGCCCAGGCCCTCGAAACTCCCCGGATGCGTCCGCGGCTTCCAGATACCCGCACGGAACAAACTCAACTCATACCCCTTCAACCCCTTGGCTGTCGAGCGAAGCTGCGTTTCTGTTTCCGCGCTGCACGGCCCGGCGCAGAGAAACATCCCGGGCAATGGAAGGCCCCAGTCCACAAGAGGTCTGACAGATCCGGTCATGCTGATGCTCCGTGCGTGTTCGCGTTCACTCATTGCCGCTGATGAGAGTATTCACATTCGACGCCGGATGTTGAGAGGAAAGCGGGGGAAGGAAAACGGAAAATGGGGAGGGATCTCTTGTTATCGACGCAGTTGTTATTGTGTAGACATCGGAGCCAGACACTGTGTTATTCGCTGCAGTTGTTATTGTGTAGACATCGGAGCCAGACACTGTGTTATTCGCTCGACACGGTTTCATTCGCTTGACGCCGGCAATGGCGTGGAAGGATTCACATACGTTTTTTGCAGAACCTCCGCCAGCGGTCGCCATTCTGTCTCATTTGTGGATGCGTAATGAGCCATCTCGATGCCGTCGATGGCGATGATACTGTCGCCAAGCCTCGCGCAGATCCGGTCATCGCACAGATGCTCGGCGTTCGCGTCGGCCTTCTTGATCTCCTGGACGGATCGCCGAAGTTCGTCCGATTGGTGGGCACCGTATCGCTCAGTCTCGACCGCGTCAACAATCTTATGGAACTGCTCTTTGTGCTCGGTGAACAAATCATGGATTCGACACTGAATTCGCGAGCGGTTACATCGTTTTATGGCGGCATTAATTGTATCACGATTCAGGTCGAGAGTTGGTCGCTCGTGTGCCCTCACGCACCCGGTCCCATCGAATTCGTGGTGGACGCTGCGTTCCCACCACGTTGTAAAGCTGAGAATGGCATCCGCAAGATGACCGCGGAATCGAAGCAACGACGCCGCGGCGGTGATATTACCACTTGTGCGACTCAGGTTTGCCGCAATTGCGTCAATGCATGTGGTTAACATGCGATGATGGTGACGGTTCGCGCCCAGTTTCCGGTTCACGCGGGAAATCAGTTCGGGAATGTTCTGAGCATAGGCACATTCCTGATGCAAATAGGCGAGACGTTGTATCCATGCCCGCTTGGCCTCAAGGCGCGCATTTGAGGAGGTGGCGTGGAAGGAGAAATGGTTGAGACATCTTGCAACACAATCGTCCTGAGGTCGGTACTTCTGTCTGTCGAGCTGGACAGTAGTGTCCAGCAACACCGTCAGCGCCGCGTTGGGTTTCCTGTGGCGTTCGTCAACGTCGCTTTCATGTTGTTGCGGTTGCGGCGTCATATTCGGAGTCGTATGGTAGACCGCCGAGAATGGCCAGCGGTTTCTTGCCAAGGTCGATCATCTGAGATTGAATGCTGTCAACCTGAACCTGGCTCAACGACTGCATGGATAGGTCCGACAGGGCCTCGCGAAATACACGCAGCCATTGTTCCGTGATCTGCTCGGACTTCAGGGCTGCCAGAATACCCCCATCCAGCGCTGCAAGGATCAGCCGGTGGAGGGCCGTTACTCGATCAGCCGTGTCCCACAGTTGTACAACTGCCAGGCCGAACGAAGTGAGTGTAACGGTGGCTGTCACCTGATCGGACGGGTCGATACTGTTAAGCAAGTCGGTCGCTTCGCCAAGAAGCCGGGCATCGAGGCTACGGGGCGATCGCATGGACCTTCGCATTGCTCCGCGGACTTGTTCTTGAACTCGGTCTCGTTCACGTTCAGCCCCTTGGTTCGTTGAATGAGCGGTTGGCTGAACAAGAACGCCGCGTGGGGCGGCCGGCGGAGCGGAAACGAACGCCGCTGTGATCCCGGCGACCGGGAAGACGTTGCAGGTCGAACTTTCAGATTCGGTGACATAACTCATTGCGGTCCATCCTTGTTGCTCGAAAGGAATGTCCGAACAAAATCGTCTTATGTCGCTTTGGCCTTATCTAGGAACACTCGAACATCGAACTTGTCCGGGAAGACCCAGTAGTAGTCCGAATCCAGCATCAACCCGGCAGCAGGATCCTTATCTCGCTGACTTCTGCGCGCCAGTTGCTCCTTCAGCACTTTGTCTTGCTCCTTTGGCAGCAGGTGCGTGGGCAGCCGCAAGCGTGGATCAATCTCGATCGGGACGACCAGCCGGGTGACTGCCTGCATGGACCAACGAATGCCGGTTTTCCGATCCGCCGACTCGTAGATGCTGGTTGCTTCGATATCGCGCATGCAGAATTCGGCTGTATCAGGCTTGGGCCAAGGGGCGAACGGGCTGTGCTTGACTGCCAATTTCGATGCCGCGTCAGCGGAGTCCGTCGCGATCATCCGTTGGGTTCGTTGTCCGGCGCGCGAGATGGTTTCCAGCCCAAATCTGGATGACACGACGGCGAATGCGCTGGCTGAAATCACAAGAAAATCACAGGCGACAGCCATCGGCTCCTGTTGTACGACCATGTGGGAGCTATCCAAGGAAATCGTAACATCCAACTCTGGACACTTGATCTTCCCACCCGTCGGCCGCGGCTCGTCCGTCATCCAGAACTTTCCCGTGTCTTGTGCCAGCACATCTTCGAGAATCAGCATGACTTCGCCACAACGGTCCAGATAACGGTAGCCCCGCTCATACCGGATCTCAAGTGTCTGCTGGAATGGTTTCGGGTCGATAGCCATGTGGAATCTCACTGTGTCTGGCGATTACTATACCCCACAAACGGGGCCGCGTGAGCACCAGCGCCTCGTTCGCCAACTGCGACGAAGAGAATCTGGGTATGATATATCGGTAAAAACTGATACACAACTCTATTTTGTCTCGGTGTTTATGATTCTTGCCAGTACTTCGCCAGAACATCCTGCGGGGTTTGCTTGCCCTTTGTTTCTGCGTTGATTCCCGTCGTGTCCTCGTCCGATTACCCTGCCGTCCAAGTGGTCACTCCGGCACTAGTAGTTCCGCCAGCCCCAGTAGCGTCGCCTCGGCGATGGCCCGGTATTTCCAATTCTTCGGCCAGCCGCGATGCAGCACTTCGTCCAATACGCGCTGCACGCCGCCGGTCGTCACCACGTCCGGCAACAGGCGGATGGCGTTGTTCTGCTTCAAGAGCGGAATTCGCGAGGCCGAGGCGGCCGCCAGCGATTGGATGATCGCCCGGAGCATCTCCTCCCGGCCGGTGCCGAGAGTCAGGCCGACGAATGCCGCCCGCGGTTGCTCGATGGTCATGCGGTCGCCCGCGAGATACGGCGCGAAGCCCACCGTCGAAGGGCCGGGATTGCGCGCCAATTGCCCGGCCAATTTGTGGAACGTCTCGCTCGATAGATCTGCGAAAAACGTCTGATGTGCCCAGGTCAGCGCCGAGCCGGCGGCCGCGATCGTCGAGATGCTCATCCACTGCTTGCCCGCGCCGACGGGGCACGTCAGCAGCTTTTCGTGCGGCTTGGGTTTGTCGGTGCAGATCAGCAGGGCATCGGTCGAGCCGCTGACGTGCAGAATCTGGCCGACCTTGGCCCCGGTCGCGAGCATGGCGGCCGAGGCGTCCATGCAACCCGCGACCATCGGCGTGCCGTGGGT
>JBEKVL010000404.1:0-7332 GCA_049514055.1 Tepidisphaeraceae bacterium
CCGCCGGGCGACGGCGGAGATGGCCGCCAGATCAAGCAGGTTCATCAGGGGATTGGTGGGAGTCTCGAGCCAGATCATTTTCGTTTCGGGCTTGATGGACTTCTCAAGCAACGCCAAGTCGCGCGTGTTGACGAAGTCGATGGAGACGCCGTGGTTGGCGATGACCTTGGTCAACAGGCGATAGGTTCCGCCGTACAGATCATCGTGGACGATGATGTGATCTCCCTTGCCCAGCAGCGACAGGGCCGTGGCTTCGGCCGCCATGCCGGTGGCGAAAGCGAAGCCGCGCGTGCCGCCTTCGAGGGCGGCCAGGCAATCCTCGAGTGCTTTGCGCGTGGGATTGCCGGAACGGGAGTAGTCGAACTCGCCAGGCTGGCCGACGCCTTTGAAAGCGAACGTGGAGGTCTGGTAGATGGGCGTCATCACGGCGCCGTAGGTCTTGTCGGGACCTTGGCCGGCGTGGATGGCGAGGGTTTCGAATTTCATTCAACTTCTCCTATAGATTAAGGTGGGGAATAGTAGGGCGGATTTGGTTTGGTTCAAGGGCGGAGGAAAGAAAGCGACGGAGGGACGCAGCGACGAGGGGTAGGAATGCCGGCGCGGAATGAGAATGTGATCGATCGGGTTTTGGACACGAAGGGAATTGGATATGGAAGAGCGGAGTAACACGTTGTTTGGTGTAATTGCTGGATTACTAGGGCTTTGCGCGCTGAGTATTGGCGCGCTGGCACAGGCGGCCAAGCCGTATATCTGGCTCGAAGGCGAATCGCCGACGTTGGCGAATGTGCCGATTGACGCGGCCGGGAGCAGCCATGGGCAGTATCTGTCGGGCGGGAAAGTCGTGCAGATCACGGCGGATGCGGGCGAAGTGGACAAGAAATTCCCGGCCGAGGGGGCGAACTTCAAGTATGCGTTCGCCGCGCCGGCTGAGGCGGATTACGAAGTGTGGGACCGGATCGGGTTCGAGTTTGCCCGGTGTCCGTTTGACTGGCGGATCGACGCCGGCGAGTGGAAGACGATCAAGCCGGACGACCTGACGACAGATTTGATGGAATTGGATTTTTTCCGCGAGATCGCCTGGATCCAGCTTGGCAAGCAGAAGCTGTCGGCCGGGCAGCATGTGCTGGAGATTCGCGTGCCGCGCTGGAAGAACGCCAAGGGGGAGAACCAGCGGATGCTGTACACATGTGATGCGTTCTGCATCACGGCCGGGGAGTTTCATCCCAACGGCAAGTTCAAGCCGGATGAGACCGGGCTGGAGCCGCTGGATATCTCGGCCGGGCAAGCCGTGTTTGACCTGCCCGAAGCGGGCGCCGGGCAGAGAAGCAGCGTGGCGATGAAGGGGAAATGGGTAGTGGCGCGCGATGATGAGCAGTTGCCCGGCGAGGTGGCCGAGCCGATCAAGGCCCTGCCGACAAACGCGGTGTGGCGAGCGATTGACGTGCCGGGCGATAAGAACGACCTGCGGCATGATTTGCAGTTTGCGCACCGGATCTGGTATCGGACGAAAGTGAATGTGCCCGCGTCGATGGCCGGGCGGGCGTTCTATATCGACTTCCCGCAGAACAACCTGAACACGACTGTATTTGTCAATGGCACGCTTTGTGGATTTGAGAAGAACCCGTTCGTGCGCTTCAGCATCGACATCAGCAAGGCGGTGAAGCCGGGGCAGGCCAACGAGATTTGCGTGGGCATCCGCGATGCCTGGTACGGCTACTACAACGATCCGAAGGATCCGCTGAAACTGCGGCGGCGCTGGAACCTGCCCAAGAGTTTCTTCAGCAGTGGCTGGCAGGACATGGTTTATCCGGAGTGGAACCATCCGCAGTCGGGCATTCTGGAAACGCCGGTGCTGGTGGCCGCGGGAGGACCAGCGTACGTATCGGATGTATTCGCCAAGCCATCGGTGGCGGCGAAGAAGCTGGTGGTCGAAGTGACGGTCAACAATCCGTCAGGCGCTGCGGCGGCGGGCGAGGTGGTTTGTGAAGCGGTCGATCCCAAGACGGGGAAGATCGAGAAGGCACTGGCGGCCAAGGCGTTTTCCGTGCCCGCCGGGCAGTCGCAGGTTGTCGAAGTGAGCGATGAGTGGGCGAATGCGAAGCTGTGGTGGCCGGAGGCGAACGCGAATCTGTATACACTGCGAACGAGCGTGCGCATCGGCGGAAAGACCACAGATGTGTCCGACATCACCTTCGGATTCCGCGAGTGGACGATGGACGGCAAGGAATTCAAGCTCAACGGCATCGTCTGGCACGGCTGGGCCGACTGCTTCACGGCGTCGAGCAAGGAGAAGTGGCTGGAACTGTTCCGCAAGAACAACCAGCGGTTTTATCGTTTCTGGGCGCCGAATCGGTTCCACGGGCTGGACGATCAGGAGGCTCTGGACTACTTCGACCAGAACGGCGTGATCATCCGCCGCACGAGCGTATGCGACGGCGAGGCGATGGGCTACATGGGCGAGCGCGGCGATGAACTGGGACGCAATTTCATCGACCAGCTCTGCGGCAAGATTCGTGGCGAACGCAACCATCCCTCGATCATGATGTGGTCGATGGAAAATGAGATGTCGTTCATCAACGCGATCAACGCCAACTGGATCGACAAGTGGGAGAAGTACACGGTCCAGGCGTGGGACAGCATTCACAACGGCAAGGACGGCCGCAGCGTGGACCCGACGCGCCCGGCCATGGTGGACGGCGGCGGTGCGGCCAAGTCGCAGGCGCTGCCCGTGCATGGCGATCACTACATCGACGGGCCGCTGACGAAGTATCCGGCCCTGGCGTACGAGCCCAATGCCACCGGCGGCGGGCGTGGACGATGGACCTGGGACGAAAAGCGTCCCCGTTTTATCGGCGAGGACTGGTTCATCGCCGGCAATCATCCGGAGTTCTCGACCTTCGGCGGCGAGGCGGCCTTCGGCGGCAAGGCCGGCTGCGTGCCGGCCGGCGGATTGCTCATCGGCATGTTGCAGCAAGGGTATCGCTTCGCCGACTACGGCGCGTGGCATTTCTGGATGAACCAGAGCGACGCGGACGACAGCCAGTATCGCTATTTCGCGCCGCGGGCGGCGCTGTGCAAGCAGTGGGACTGGACCTTCGGCTCGGGCCAAAACGTGAAGCGGACGATCGGGTTGTTCAATGACACGTTTGATGAGAGTCCGATGCTTTTCGTTTGGACGATGAACGTTGACGGGAAGAAGGTGGGCGGGGAGGGCAAAGAATACGCGGTGAAGCCGGGTACGCGCGAGGTCGTGGGGATTTCGCTGGCGATACCCGCGATGGAGGATCGCGTCGAAGGGGAGTTGGTGCTGCGCGTGTTGGTCAAGGGTGAGGAGGTCTATCACGACAGCAAGGCCGTGTCGGTGCTGGGGACTCCCAAGGCCGCTTTCCCGGCGCTTTCGGCGCTGGGCGCTTCGGACCTGCTGGTGTTCGATCCCTCGGGCGACGCGGCGAAGTTCCTCAGCGGCCGTGGGATCAAGTTCGTGGCGCTGGAGACGCTCAAGAATCTCCCGGCGTCGGGCAAGGTGCTGCTGATCGGCAAGGATGCGTTGCAACCGGCCGAGTCCACATCAAGCGAACTGGCCGCGTGGGCCGTACCGGGTCGCGTGGTCGTGGCGCTCGAGCAAAAAAACATGCTGAAGTATCAGGCGTTGCCGGCCGAGATCGAGCCGGCAGCCAACGAGGGCCGCGTGGCTTTCGGCGAGGATATGACGCACGCAGCGATGCGCGGACTCAAGCAGAAGGACTTCTTCACCTGGGGCGACGATCAGATCAACTTCCGCAACGCCTACGCCAAGCCCACGCGCGGGGCCAAGAGCCTGATCCAGTGCGGCGACTCGCTGGCCAATTCGGCGCTCGTGGAAGTGCCCGCCGGCAAGGGACTAATGCTGCTCTGTCAGTTGACCGCCGGCGAGAAGCTGGCGACGAACGCGGTTGCCCAGCGCCTGCTGCTCAACCTCCTGGACTATGGCGCGGGATTCAAGCAGGTATTCAGGCCGGTGACGGCCGTCGCCGAGGGCGGTTCGGACCTGGCGCGCACGCTCGATGCCATCGGCCTGCAAAGCGCCAAGTCGGCCGACCCGCTGGCGGCCATCGCCCAGAGCGGCGGCATCGCCGTGATCGCGGCCACGCCGGCGAATCTCAAGACACTGGCCGACAACATGGCCAAGGTCGAGGCGTTCACGGCTGGCGGCGGGTGGATCATCTTCAACGGTCTGACGCCCGAGGGCATCGCCAGCTACAACAAGCTCGTCGGCTGGGAGCACATGATCCGGCCGTACGGCGGCACGCCGAGCAACACCAACCACGGCGCCCGCGCCGTCGAACGGGTGATGTTCCCGCCGGTGCGCGACCCGCTCATGGCCGGCGTGGGCACGACGGACATCGTGATGTACTCGTCCACCTCCATCTTCGGCTGGCAATCCGGCAAGTTTGTGTCATCCGATGTGTTCAGCTACATCATCGACTTCGACGAGGTGGCGACGTTCGGAAAGTCATCGTTTGGCAACTATGGCAACATCGTCAACGGTTTCGTCAACGCCGACGGCTGGCCGCTGATCATCAACTTCCCGATCAACAAGGACGGCACGCCGTTCGACGTGCCGATCGAGTTGCCCAAGCCGCAGACGATCGTGGAGTTCACCTGGGTGGGCAACACGAACTACTGGCCGCAGACGAAGGTGAATCTCATCTTCGAGGGCGACAAGGCGAAGATGGCGTCGTATGATGTCAAGCCCACCGGTGACGTGCAGGTGTTGCCCGTAAACCCGCCGCGCACGGCGAAGAACATCACCTTGCAAATCGCCGGCTGGCAGGAGACGGCCGGCAAGGGCGCGCTGGTGGGCATCGACAACATCTACCTCAAGGCCCAGCGGCCGCCGGAATTTTATGAGAAGGTCAAGCCGATGCTGAACATCGGCGGGATGATGCGCTACCCGCGCGGCACCGGCGGGATGGTGCTGTGCAATCTGCTGTTCAAGCCGAGCGAGGAAGTCCCGGAGAATGCCGGCAAGAAGCAGAAGATCCTGGCGACGATCCTGCGGAACCTCAACGCCCCTTTCTCCGGCGGCAAGGCCGTCATTGTCGGCACCAACCTGGCCTATGCGCCCATCGACATCTCCAAACAGGCGACGGCCTATCGCGATGAGAAGGGCTGGTTCGGCGACAAGAACGCGACGTTCCGCGACCTGCCGACCGGCAAGCAGAAATTCGCGGGCGTGACTTACGATGTGTACGAGTTCGCGACCTCGCCCGTGCCGACCGTGGTCATGCTGGCGGGCAACGGCGCGCTGGCCAAGCTGCCCAAGGAAGTGACGGGAATCCCCGTGAACCGCAAGGCGGATGCGCTCTTCTTCCTGCACGCCGCCCGCATCGACCGGCGTATGGACAACCGGGAAGTGAAGGAGAAGAAGCGGCTCGAGCTGTTCCATTATGTGGTGAATTACGCCGACGGGACCAAGGCCGTCGTGCCCGTATTGAGCGAGATCGACATCGACAACTACCGGCAGGATGCGCCGAAGGCGCTGCCCGGCGGCCAGATCGCCTGGACCAAGCCGTACGACGGAGCCAAGGGGTCAGCCGTGGCGTACTCGATGCAGTGGAACAATCCGTTCCCCGACAAGCAGATCACGACAATTGACATGGCGTACGGCGAGGCCCCGCGCGGCGTCCCGGCGCTGCTGGCGATCACGGCGGCGACGGCCCAGTAGGGCCGGCGTGTCGCCGGCCTTCGTTGGCATAGCGACAGTGGACTGCCGTCAACGTCGCGCCAGGCTGCGCTCCGGGTGCAAGGTTGCGCATCTTCCCGGAAAGGCCGGCAGCATGCCGGCCCCACCGCTCCCACGCTCTTGGGACGGACGGCGATAGACAAGTTCGCCTCGATAGGTAGCATTTACTGCCAATGGATGATCCATCAGGCCGTGTACCGATTTCGGCGTTTGACTGGAAACAGGCGGCGTTGACTCATCGCGGGCATCTGCCGCATGTCAGGCAGGAACGGGTCGTGTATTTTGTCACGTTCCGCCTGGCCGATTCCATGCCGGCCGGGCGGCTGCAAACGTGGCGATTGGAACGGGATCGCTGGTTGGCCTGCAATCCGCCACCGCACACGTCCGAGCAGGAACGGGAATTTCGTTCGCTCTGGACCGTGCGGATCGAGAATTGGCTGGACGCCGGCCACGGCTCCTGCCTCCTTGGGTGTCCGGAAACCCAGGCTATCGTCGAGCGAGTAATGCGACACGGCGATGGATCGATGTGTCCGATGGCATTGAACTGTCGGATGTGACGGGCATCTGGAAGGCAACCAGCGCCCGCCGGATCAACCGTTTGCTGTCGCGCACCGGCCGGCTGTGGCAGGATGAGTCATTCGATCATGTGGTCCGCGATGAGGCCGCTCTGTGGCGCTTCGTGAAGTAAATACGTGACAACCCGCGCAAATTGCCCCCAGGATCAACCCGTCTGGGCCGGGGCAGCCTGGCAATCGCCGAGTAGGGCCGGCGTGTCGCCGGCCATCACTGCGTATGTGGCTTCCCCGCGGAAAGGCCGGCAGCATGCCGGCCCCACTATCGCCGGCCCTACGCTCCATATGGATGCTTCCACGGCGCCCGATATTCGCGCCTGAGCAGTTTGGCCGCCTCCTCATTCCCGACGATCTGTTCCTTCTCGCCGTCCCAGGTGATCTTGGCGCCGACGTCGTAGGAAATCATGGCCAGTTTCACGGTCGTCGTCGATTGATACGCATCCTCGGCCAGACAGGCGGGCTGTTTCCGCTCGCGAACCGCCGCCAGGAAGTCGGCCATGTGGGCCAATCCCGCATCCGCCTTGGCCTCGTGCGACTGCCGCTCCTTGTTCTTGTAGCGCGGGATGTTCACCCAGCGGTCGTCGGTCACGAAGACCGTCTCCTTGTCGCCGTAGAAGAAGATGCCGTTGCTGGTCTCGGGCGTGTACTCCTCGGCGCCGTAGATGTGATGCCGCCAGAGCACCGGGCAGGTTTCGAATTCGAAGTGGACGGCCAGCACATCCGGCGTGGTAATTCGGCCCTTCAGGGCATAGATGCCGCCGGCCGCGCTGATCGTCTTCGGTGTCTTCTCGCCGAGAATCCAGCGGACCTGATCCATGAGGTGAATGCCCCAATCGACGAGATGGCCCTGGCCGGTGGTCTTTTCCAGGCGCCAGTTCACATGCCCGACCTGCGGGCTGTAGGGAATCTTCGGGGCCGGGCCACACCAGAGATCCCAATCGAGCGCCGCCGGCGGATCGATCGGGGCGGGATCCTTGGTGCCGGCGTTGTAGTGAATCTGTGCCTCGGCCTGGATGATCTTCCCGGCCTTGCCCG
>JBEKVL010000405.1:0-6247 GCA_049514055.1 Tepidisphaeraceae bacterium
GGCCTGGGCCGACACCTTGTTGAAAGCGGCTGGGCGGAGGTGAAGAGTTGCCGTCCCCGTGTTTTTCATTTCCACGCCGGCCGTATGCGCTGATCTCGATAACATGCGCGAAGCAATAGCCCGCCTCCTCTCCCCTCTACTCGCATAGATCAGACTACATTGCCATAACACTCCCCGTCTCCGCGCGCTATATATCCAGATATTCCGCGTTCGTCGGCCTATCGCCCTCCTCTTCCTCGCCTTGGCCGGCATCGCCGCCGCCGAGCCATCCCGGAGCATCTCCTTCCGCGGTTCCAACACCACTGGCCGCAGCGTCGTCATCATTTACCTCTTGGCCGACGACGACCTTCTCGCCGAGACCCCGCCCGATCACAGGCTGATCATCCGCAGGACATCCCTGTCTGTCGTCCTCACGACATTCCTGTCTGTTGTCCGCGGAACATTCCTGTCTGACAACGAGGATTCCGTGTAGAATCCAATCATGCGTCCGCGCCACATTTCCCGGCGTCAACTGCTTCGCACCGGCGGCTCGGCCTTGCTCGCCATGAATCTCTGGCCGGGGGCGCTGGCTCATGCCGATGCGCCGGCCGACGATTTCGAGTTCATCGCGGCCAACGATCTGCACTATCAGGACGAGAACTGCGGCAAGTTCTTCGCCGCCGTACGCCACAAGATCGGCGATGCCGCGCCGAAGGCCGAACTGGTCCTGGCCCTGGGCGACATGGCCAACCGCAACCAAGCCAAACAGCTCGCCGGCATGCGCGATATCCTGCGTGGCTGGAAGTTGGCAGCCCGCGTGATCCGTGGCAACCACGACTGGGTTCTCTCTGAGGACGAAATGCATGTTTCCGGCAAGCCATTCGAGCAGATCTATCCCGATTCGCTGAACTATACGTTTGACTACCGCGGCTGGCAGTTCATCGCCCTGGACAGCACGAATGGCCCGAAGTGGCAATACGTCGAGATCCAGCCCGCGCCACTGGCCTGGCTGGATGACAATCTGCCGAAACTTGACCGCCGCAAACCGACCATACTCATCACCCATATTCCGTTGGGGCAGAAGGTCCGGGCGGTGTACCGGATGAAGAATGGCGATGCGGTGCTGGATCGCCTCAAGCCCTTCAACCTCCGCGCGGCGCTCTGCGGCCATTACCACGCTCAGACCGAATCGCGGCAGGGCGACATCGTGCTCACCACCGGCAAATGCTGCTCATTCGCCGCATCCAACCACGACCGTACGCCGGAAAAGGGATTCTTCGTGTGCAGCGCAAAGGACGGACGGATCGAGCATCGATTCGTGGAAGTGCCGGCGCGAGTTTAGCAGGGGCACCGTATCCGTTGGCCCGATATGCCGGACGATTCACGATTCAGGAAGGCCGGCGAGGACGCCGGCCCCGCTTTGCTCGCCGCTACGACACCGCGATCAACGATCGCGGCTACAGAACGCTACTTCTTCTCCGCCGCCTTCTTCTCGCCGCGCTTGTGCGCCAGGAACCAGTCGTAAAGTTCCTGATTGGCGTAGCTGGCGGTCCAGGAATCGTGGCCGACGCCTTCGTAGCGGGTGTACTTCACTTCGCAGCCGGCCTTTTTCATGGCCTCGACCATGTCATCGCTGTTGGATACCGGCACGGTGGGGTCCTTGTCGCCGTGGAATACCCAGGCGGGGACGTCTTTGAAGCGGCGGACCATGGCCGGGTTGCCGGCGCCACAGATGGGGGCGATGGCGGCGAAGCGCTGCGGGTAGCGCGAGATCATTTCCCAGGTGCCGAAGCCGCCCATGGACAGGCCGGTCAGGTAGACGCGGTCGGGATCGACCTTGTTGGACGCCATGACGCTGTCGAGCAGGGCGTTGAGTTCGAACGGGTTCCACCAGCTGTTGGCCGGGCACTGCGGCGAAACCATGATGAAGGGGAAGTCCTTCCTGGTTTCCACGATCTTCGGTGGGCCGTGGACCTTGACCTTGTTGACGTCATCGCCGCGTTCGCCGGCGCCGTGGAGGAAGAGGATCAGCGGCCATTTCTTTTCGGGATCCTTGCCGTAGTCCTCGGGCAGGAACAGCAGGTAGTTGAGTTTGACGGTGATCTGTTTCTCGAAGGTCTGTGCGTGCTGTCCCGGGTCGGGTTTCTGTTGCGACCAGGCGAAACCCGAGGGAACCAGGGCCAGGAGGGCCGTCGCGACGATCATGTTCAAGTTTCTCATCAGTTGCTCCGTTGAATTGAGTTGTCAGGGGTAATACCGCGATCATCGAGAATTGTGGTTGGACGCATCAAGCCCCGCAGGGGCGACACAATTTGTGTCGCCCCTGCGGGGCTTGTCCGTTTCGCCATCTCGCCAACCCACGACTTACGTCGGGGGCTACAATCTGTCGCCCCTACGGGGCTGAACAGTGTTACGGTTTCATCACGCGGATCCCGAACACTCCGCCGGCCCAGCCGTTGGGGGGCGCCTGGAACTTCACGGTGATCTTGCTCTTGCCTTTCAGCATGTCGGCGGGAATGTGGGCCTTTTCGTCGTAAAACTCGTTGGGTTTGTTGTTGGCCAGTTTCTGCGTCGTCAGTTTGACGCCGTCGATGAGGACATCGAAACTGCGATTATTGTCGCTGCCCCAATACGTCACCCAGAGCTCCTGCGGCTGGTCCGGCTGGACCTTGAGTTCCCAGGAGAACCAGCCGCCGTTGTTGGCGTCGCGATACTTGCGGTCGCCGAAGTCGCCGGACCCGCTCTTGCTGGACTTCACGGCGTGATCGCGCTCATGCTGCTCTTCACCCGGCCGCACAGAGTCCACCGTCCGGCTTTCCAGTTCCTTCTCGCGGGCCATGGCGGCCGCGTATGCTTCCTGCTTCTTCTCCCATTCCTGCGGTGTGAAGGCGTCGAAGTACACCGTGTAGCTCCGGCCGCCGTGCATACGGAAGAACGGTTCGAGCGTCACGCCGCCGGCCGCGCCGGGAACGCGGAACTGCCCGGCCGGGCCGGTGAAAGCCAGCGGCTTCTCGGCCACGGGCTTGATGTCCGTCAGCAACTCCGTGCCCTCGGCCACTACCGCCGGCATGGGCTTCTTCGTATCCACCTGCGCCGACAGCACGATTGGCCCATCCAGCAGGGCGAAGCGATTGGGGTTGTCGCGGAAACCTTCCTTGCGGAGCGTGAAGGGAATGGTCAACTCGATCGTGTCGCCGGTTTTCCAGGTCCGTTTGAGCACAACCCACTCGCCCGGCCTGGCCGTGACGGCCTGCGGCTCACCGTTCACCTTCGCCTCGACACCCTTCTGCGCCCACGTCGGATGCCGCAGTTTCACGGCAAACTCGGCCGGGGCATCACACGTCAGCGTCAGCTTCGTCGAAGGCACATCGGGATACCCCGTTTCCTGCCGCACCTTCACGCCCTTGCCTTCCCAAGTCAGTTCCGAGGCAATGAAGAGGCTCACATAGAGAGTCTGGTCGTCGTGGAAGTAGATCGAGTCGCCGTATTTCGCGTGGTTTTCCACGCCGGTGCCGGTGCAGCACCAGAAGGCATTCAGCGGCGTGCTGTACGTCTTGCGCGAACCGGGGCGCAGCGGAACGTAGTAGCAGGTCATCCCGTCTTCCGGGTTCTGCGAGGCGAGGATGTGGTTGTACAGCGCCCGCTCGTAATAGTCGGCCGTCTCCACCTTGGGTTCCCAAATGAAGATGTGCCGCGTGAGCTTGAGCATGTTATACGTGTTGCAGGTTTCCGTCGTGCTGGGGCCGAATGCCTGGGAGAGCTTTTCCTTGGGCGAGAAGTGCTCGCCGTCGCTGTGGCCGCCGATGACGTAGGACCGTTCGTGGACCACCGTGTCCCAGAAGAACTGCGAGGCGGTGCGGAGGGATTCGTCGCCAGTCAGTTCATATTCGCGGGCCGTGCCGACGAACTTGGGAATCTGCGTGTTGGCGTGCAGGCCGGTGAGTTTGTCCTGCTTCTGCTCGGCCGGGCCGATGACGGCCATGTGGTTGAATCGTCTGGCGATGGCGAGGTACTTGGCCTCGCCCGTGACGGCGTAGAGGTTGGCCAGGGTCTCATTCATGCCGCCGTGTTCTTCGCCGAGCATGGCCTGCATCTGCTCATCCGCCAGCTTGCCGTTGCGGGCGATGACCCAGTCGGCGAATTTGCGGACGGTGTCGAGGGCTTGCTGGTTGTCGCAGTGGACGTACATGTCGATCAACCCGGCGTAAATCTTGTGCAGCGTGTAGTACGGCGCCCAGACTCTTTGACGGGCCTCGACACGGTCGAAGAAGGTCTCGGGATAGGCGCTGAGATAGCCCGTGCCGAGCTTGGCCTGCACCTCGGCCAGGCCTTTCACGACGGCATCGCCTTTTTCCTTGTAGCGGACATCGCCGGTGCTGGCGTACATCAGCGCGCACGCCGAGAGGTAATGCCCGACAAAATGCCCGCGCAGTTCGCACTTGGGCTCTTCCCACCCGCCCAGCGGCCTGGCCGTCGATGGCAGCCCGGCATTGAGGCGGAAGGTGTGCAGGAGTTGGTCGGGATCCAGGGAGAGGATGTACTTGCCGTTGAGTTCCATGGCATGTTTGAACGGCCCGTCGAGCAGGCGCACGTCCTCGAGCTGGAACGGCTGCACGGCCGGCGTGACGGCCAATTTGGCCCTGAGTTTCCCGGCCGGGAGGATCGACGAATCGGCGGCCGCGCCAATGGCAAGGGTCGTCAGCAGGATGCACGCAATGGTCTGGATGGTCGTGTTCATAGGCTCCTCAGGATAATTACTTTACAATGTTAAGTAAATTGGAATCCGGGGAATGTTGAAGGGGAAATGTCGGGAATGGTTCAGAGGTTTAAGAGTTCAAGGGTTCAAGGGGGGGTGGGGATGTCGGACTACAACGTGTGCGTTAGCACGCCACGAGCGGTGCGAAACTCCGATAAAGAACCGAGTGTGCCACATGTGCCCTCCCGATGTCAGGCTACCCAGCTAATCTCAGGCCAAGGCGAGTCAAACACATATTCGATACGATCCGTGTGTAGACAGAATCGCCAACTGCCGCCGGGCAACGGCTCTCAGTCGAAACCAATGATGTCCCAAGGCAACTCGCGGCCCTCATCTGCATACGAATCATCCACGGAGACGATTCGTGGATTGCTGAATCGCGCGTGACAGAGATCATTCGGCCGCTCCCAGGGATGCAACGTGAGCATGATTGCGTTGCCTGATAACGCAAACGAGGCGATGCAGTGTGCGCTGCCGTCGAGGAATAGAGCTTGTTCGATTGGAGTCATCGCCGCTTTCGGGCGCCGTGCCGCGCTCGGAACACATGCACCGTTTTCGTCGAGTCGTTCACCTGGTAAACAACTACATGCGGCGGCACGGGCATGGATCGAACGCTCGACAGAATACGGCCTCGATGCCGGGCCACCGCAAAACGGTACGGCATCATCTCAAGACTGTCGATCGCGGTCTGAAGCCGCGTGATAACCGCGACTGCATTTTGCGGCGAATCAGCGGCAATGCAAGAGAGAATGCCGTTAAGATCGGCGAACGCCCTGTCGGTGATCAGAGCTCGGTATGCCCCGTCCATGCCGCCCCACTGTCTCACAGCAAACTTCCGTCTCAGTTCCTCGGCCGCTTCCTTGAAGGGGCGCACCCGCCCCGGCGAATCTACTCTTCCAATTCGGCGATGGCGGCCATGTCGTCATCGTCGAGTTCGTTCCACGAATCGTCCTGCATCAATCGCGTGACTGCGGCCTCGACGACATCTTTCGCGGAAGCATAGTTCCCCGACTGCACTTGCTCGTCGAGGAACTTCTCCACGTCGGGGTTGGTTACGACAATCTGCATATGCGATCTCCGGGCTTCTGCCGCCCTTATAGGGCTCTGGATGGCTACGGATATTGCCACCCATGGCTTACGCCCTGGGCTGATACACGCCGCCCCTACGGGGCTATGGTTGGACAAGACACGCTAAAGCGTGAACTCCGAACGGCGCATTACAGGCCCATTCGCCCCATGGCGGCGGCGTAGCAGGCACGGAAGTCGGTGGTGGCGCCGAGGCCGCCGTTGTGGAGATTCTGAAGCAACGGCGCATCGCCGTGGATGCCGCCGGGGATACCTCCGCCGGCGAGCAGAACCACCGATGCTTCGCCGTGATCAGTGCCGGCCGAGCCGTTCTCCTTCAGGCGGCGGCCGAATTCCGAGAAGACCATCACCAATGCCTCGCCGTCGCGGCCGTCAGCCGAGAGGTCGGCCATGAAGGCGCCGATGGCTTGCGAGACCGTCCGCAGC
>JBEKVL010000406.1:0-6240 GCA_049514055.1 Tepidisphaeraceae bacterium
GCCCCGCCGATGCCGACGGTCTTGCCGTCCAGGTGAATGGCCGTGTAAAGCTGCACGCCGGGCTCGGTGGTCCAGCATTCCATGACCCGGCCGGTCGTCGGCTCGCTGACTTTCGCGGCCAGGGTCAGTTCGCCCAGGGCCGGTTTGTTCAATACATAGTTGTGGTCGTAGCCACCGATGCTCACCTTGGCGATGTCCTGGCCGATGGTCTTGGGGGCGCGGAAATCCAGCGGCGTGCCGGCCACCGGGGCGAGCTCGCCGGTGGGGATCAGGCCGGCATCTACAGGTGTGTACTTGTCGGCATTGATGGTCAGCGTATGGCCCAGCATGTCACCCGTGCCCGGCCCGGCCAGGTTGAAGTAGGAGTGGTTGGTGAGATTCAGGATGGTCGGTTTGTCAGTGGTGGCCAGATAGTCGATCTTCAGTTCGTTCTTCTCGGTCAGCGTATAGGTGACGGTGGTTTGCAGTGTGCCGGGGTAGCCCTCTTCGCCGTCGGGGCTGGTGTACCGCAGGATCAGGGCCGCGCCTTCGGGGGTTTGTTTGGTCTCGGCCGCCCAGATCTTCTTGTCAAAGCCTTCCTTGCCGCCGTGAATAGTGTTGGCGCCGTTGTTGGCGAAGGCGGTGTATTCCTTGCCGTCGATGGTGTATTTGGCTTTGGCGATGCGGTTTGCGACCCGGCCGGCGACCGCGCCGAAGAACGGATGGCCGGCCTCGTAGCGGGCGAAGTTGTCGAAGCCCAGGACCACATCGCCCGGCTTGCCCGAGCGGTCGGGCACGTCCAGTTCCGTGAGAATCGCCCCCCAGGTCATGACCTTGGCGACCATGCCGTTGTGGTTGGTCATGACGTAGAGGTGTACCGTTTGTCCGGATTTGGTGGTCCCGAAATCGACTTTGCGGATGTTCATGGATGTAGTCTGTGAATTGGCCAGCGCCAGTTTGGCGGCCAGTTTCTTCTTCTCGCACTCGCAGTCCTTCTGACACGAGAGCCCGGAAACGCCCAGAAGCCCGAGGAACGCCAACGCTGCGATTCGCTTCATAAAACAGACTCCTGAGAGAAGAAGCTGACGGCATATTACAGTAGGGCGGCGAGCGCGCGTCAAGACGTAACGCCCGTTCTTGGCGCGTTGGGAGCGCGGCCGTACTCGGCCGCATTCGGGAGCGGGCGAGAACGCCCGCGCTCCCAGGCGTCCTTCCCGCGCACCTTCGCCGCTGGTATCCTCTCGCCATGCGGTTGCTTATTCCCCCGCTGATCCTGCCCTCCTTCGCGCTCTCGTTTGTCCTCACGCTCCTCCTGAAGCGCCTCGCGCCCCGGTTTGATTTCGTCGACAAGCCCGGCCAGCGTAAGATCCATCACACGCCCAAGCCCCTCGGCGGCGGCATCGCCGTCTTTCTGGCCATCGTGCTGCCGGTGCTGGCAGCGCTGACGCTGGTTCATTTCCACACCCCGGCCAGCACCTCCGATCCACAGTCCCTGGCCGTGTACTGGGCCGGCATCCGCCATCAGACACCCCTGGCGCTAAAGCTCATCTTGGCCATGGCCGCCGTCCATGTCCTGGGCCTCGCCGATGACCGCCGGGCTATGGGACCCATGTCCAAGCTCATCGCCCAACTCGCTATCATCACCACGCTCGTCGTCGGGGCCGATATCCGCGCATTGACGTTTCTCGACCACTACACCCTCGGCAGGCTCCCATCCATCGTCCTGACCGTTCTCTGGATCACCGCCATCACCAACGCCTTCAACTTCCTGGACAACATGGACGGCCTCTCGGCCGGCATCGCCGCCGTCGCCTCGACGGCTTTTCTCGTCGCCGCCCTGCTGATCGGCCAATGGTTCGTCGCCGCCCTGCTGGCCATGCTGCTGGGGGCCCTGCTCGGGTTCCTCTGTTTCAACTTCAGCCCCGCCTCGATCTTCCTGGGCGATTCCGGCAGCACGCTGATCGGCCTGCTCCTGGGCGTGCTCACCATCCGCACGACCTACCTGCTGCCCGGCAAGAGCCTGGGCGCCGGCTGGTACTCCGTGTTCGTCCCCGTCATCGTGCTGGCCATCCCGCTGTACGACCTGGTCGTCGTCTCCATCATCCGCATCCGCAACGGCAAGAGCCCCTTCGTCGGCGACACCAACCACCTCTCGCACCGCCTCGTGCGCCGCGGCATGTCGCGGCGCATGGCCGTCCTGTGCATCTACCTGATGACCGCCGCCACCAGCTCCGCCGCTATCGTACTGCCGCACGTCGACTCGGCGTTCGCCGCCTTCGCTCTCTTCGCGCAGACATTTCTCATCCTGGGCGTCGTCGCGGTTCTCGAGCAGCATCCGCTCCCACAGGTATAAACTATGCAGCCATTCGTACTATCCGAGCAAACCTACGCCGCCATCCGCCAGACCAAATGGGAGGCGGCCGTGCTGCCCTTCGGCGCCACCGAGCCGCACAACCTGCACATGCCCTACGGCACGGACAACTACCAGGTCGACGAGATCGGCCGGCGGGCGTGTACCTTTGCCTGGGACCGCGGGGCCCGCGTGCTGCTGCTTCCGACCATCCCCTTCGGCGTCAACACCAACCACCTGAAGGTGCCCTCGGGCATGGCCATCAGTCTCATGCCGACGACGCTGCTGAAAATCCTCGGCGACATCTGCGAATCGCTCGAAGCCAGCGGCGTGCGCAAACTGATGCTCCTCAACGGCCACGGCGGCAACGAACTCAAACCATTCATGCGAGAATTGCATAATCGCACCAGCGTATTCCTCTGTCTTTGCGACTGGTTCCGCCTGGCGTCCGACGAAGTCAGCAAGATTTGCGAGAATCCTGGCGAGCACGCCGATGAACTCGAGACCAGTCTGGGCATGGCCTTCTTCCCGCAATTTCTTGACAAACCGATCCCCGGCAGCGGGGTGGCCAGACCCGTACGGTTCGAGGCCGTCCGCAAAGGCTGGATCAGCATCACCCGGCCGTGGCATCTGTTGACCGCCGACACCGGCGTCGGCGATCCGGGCCAGTCCTCCGCCGACAAAGGCCGGGCGATCATGCAGGTGCTGGAACAGCGGATCGGCAGTTTCCTGGTGGAACTGGCTCGGTCGGAGTTGGACGCCAGTTTCCCGTACTGTTGGGAGCGCGGGCGTCCTCGCCCGCCTTGGCGAGGGGGCGAGGACGCCCGCGCTCCCGGAATTCCTCCCCTTCGCATTTGCTTCCCCGCCCGCGAAAAGGTATTTTACCCGTCGTTCCGAAGCAGCGATCGGCCGCCCTGGAAATGCGCCGCTGGCTGAATCGGAATCGGACCCGATGGAGCGGGTTGTCCATTCCCCCCTCTCGCGGTCTTGGCCTGGGGATACCGGCCAATTCCCGCTCCTGCCGAGTCCGCGTATTTCCTGTCTCGTCACCGGAAGGAGCTGCTCGTGATCTTTGACTCTCTCATGGGGGCATTCAGCCTGGATATGGGCATCGACCTGGGCACGTGCAACACCCTGGTCTACGTCAAGGATCGAGGCATTGTGCTCAACGAGCCTTCTGTGGTCGCGGTCGCCAAAGGAACAACCCGGGTGTTGCGCAACGGCGATGCCGTGGGCCTCGTCGCCAAGGAAATGATCGGCCACACGCCCGAGAACATCGAGGCCATCCGGCCATTGAAGAACGGCGTGATCTCCGATTTCGAGATCACCGAGGCCATGCTCTCGTACTTCATCCGCCGCGTGCAGGGGCGAAAACATTTCGTCGGCCCGCGCGTGGTCATCGCCGTGCCATCGGGCATCACGGGCGTCGAAAAACGCGCCGTACTCGACTCGGCCGAGCGGGCCGGCGCACGGCGCGTCTACCTCGTGGGCGAGCCGATGGCCGCCGCGATCGGTGCGGGAATGCCCGTAACCGAGCCGACCGCTTCCATGATCGTCGATGTCGGCGGCGGAACCACGGAAATCGCCATCATCTCCCTGGCCGGCATTTCCCAGAGCCGCTCGGTCCGGGTTGCCGGCGACGACTTCGACATGGCGATCGTCGGACACCTCAAACGCAACTACAACATGGCCATCGGCGATTCCATGGCCGAAAAGATCAAGATCCAGATCGGCTCGGCAGCGCCGTTCGCCGAGGGCGAACCGACCATGGAAGTCCGCGGCCGCGACATGATCTCCGGCCTGCCGCGGAAGACGGTCATCACCGCCGGCGAGGTGCGCGAGGCCCTGCAGGACCCCGTCCGGCAAATCATCGAAGCCGTCACCCAGACCCTGGAGAAGGCCCCGGCCGAACTCTCGGCCGACCTCGTCGACAACGGCATCACCATGGCCGGCGGCTCGGCACAGCTTCGCGGCCTGACGCTGGTATTGTCCAATGCGACGGGCCTGACAGTGAAACTGGCCGACGACCCGCTGACGTGCGTCGCGCGGGGCACGGGTGTCTACCTCGAGAATCTGGAACTCTGGAAAGACACGATGGAGAGCGACGCCGATGAGCATTGAGACGTCAGACAGGAATGTCTGTCCTGCTGATATGGATGACAGACAGGAATGTCTGTCCTACTGATGGGGACCACGGATGGCCCGGATTCGATTCAATCACGTCTTCATTCCCCTCATGCTGGCGGCCGGGGTGGCGTCGTTTGTGCTGCCGCCGGGCGCGGGACAGGGCGTGCGCGGACGGATCGATGGCGTCTTCACGCCCGTCGCATACCCGGTTCGCCGCGTCGCGCATGCTTTCAGCGCCCGCTGGAACAAACCCGAAGTCATCGGGCTCGATGTCTCCCACATGCCACAGGATGCGATCACGGAAATCCAACTGCTGAAGAACCAGGTGGCCTCCCTGACCACGCAGCTCGATGTGCTGCGCGAACTCAGCGCCGGACGCGAGCTGATGGGCGATGCCCAGAAGTATGCGGTGCCCCTCCGGGTGGTTGGCGGCGACGCGGCCGGCCGCGAATGGCTCACGCTTCGCACCGGCGGCAGCGACGGGCTCCTGCCTGGACAGGCCGTCGTGCGGCGCGACAGCCTCGTCGGCAAAGTCGCCTCGGTCGGTTCCTCGGGGACGAGCGTGCGGCTGATCACCGATCGCGGCTTCCGCATCTCGGCCCAGTTTGGCCGGTTCCGCCAGTCGGCCGACGGGCGGGGCATCGAGTTCGCCGCCCTGAAGAGTCCGCCGCCCCTGGTCGAGGGACGCGGCAGCGGCCGGCTGACCGTCTCCAATCTCACGCTGGCCGCGGTCTATGACGCCGGCCTGACCGCGGGTGATTACGTGGTGCTCAAGGATCCCGACGACTGGCCGGTGGTCGTCAACGGATTCATCATCGGACAGGTGGAATCGATCGAGAAGCAGCCCAAGGCAACATTGTTCGCCGAAATCCAGGTCAAGCCGCGGCTGAATCTGATGCAGCTCAACGAAGTGATGGTGGTGACTGAGGCCGGGTCGGCGCCGGCCAGGCCCGCCGTGCGTGTGGCGACCCCGGCTCAGCAGCCGCCGATCCGCGGCGCGGCCGCGAAGACGGCGGCGCCGGTCAAGAAGGGAGGGCGGTGACATGCGCTGGCTCAGTTTCGGAGTTCTGGCATATCTGATCCTCGCCCTGCATCTGGCACTGACGGGATACATCAACTGGGGCAAGGCTTCGCCGAACCTCGTGTTGCCGGTGGTGGTCTTCATCTGCATCAACGCCTCGCGGCGGCACGCCTTGGCCGGCATTTTCTCGCTCGGGCTGCTCCAGGACCTCCTGTCGCAGGAACCACTGGGCATGCATGCTTTCGCGTACGGACTGGCAGGGCTCGTCGTGCTGGGCATGCAGCCGGCCGTGAACCGCGATCATCCGCTGACGCATATGTTCGTGACCTTTGCGGCCGGGATGATCGTGGCGGTGGCGACGCTGTTCAACGACTGGGCGTATCCGCGGCTGCACCATCTGGAGTCGTCGGGACCGTCGGTACTGGAGACCTTCTTCGGCGTTCTCTACACCGCGCTGCTCTCACCGCTGGTGCTGTTCCCCCTGGTACGGCTGAAACGCCTGTTCGGATTCCGGCACATGCGGACGATGCGTGCGTAGATACTCACATTCCGCACCCCTATTTGTGGGTTCAAGGTGCCCTGAACCGGGCAAAAGGAGAGAAAACACGGCAAACAGGTGGTATTCCACAGATCTGCATCCATACCGAAGCGATATCGGTCGCCGGTGCTCGGTCGGTCAGATATACCCCCGAAGGCACATTGCGCATAAACCGCTGGTTTTTCAGGACTTGTAACTTCGAAAATGGGGTGCGGAATGTGAGTA
>JBEKVL010000407.1:0-6218 GCA_049514055.1 Tepidisphaeraceae bacterium
CACGGGCGACGGGCAACTGGCGGGTGGCGGCTGACGACTCGTACGCAAGTTGTCAAAGAACACGGCCGATTGGGCAGGCCGGGGAAGTCGGGGCTCCCTATTAACGGTGGCGCTGCGCGCCCGGGGCGTTTTGCGCGCAACAGCGCGCAGCGCAAAAGTGGAGTTGGTGCTGTGGGGGTGTGATTTGTGAAAATGGAAATTCTCGCGGGCGCGCAGCGCCTGCGCGCAACACACAATCCGGAAGTAATGGTCCATGCGGGAGTTAGGCGCGGAATTGGCACATTGACCGCGGATAACCCGGATATCCCGGATATCCCGGACCAGAGCGGTCAATCCCGGCTTCTGCTTATCCGCGGCATCGGCCGATGTTTACGCATCTGCCCGGGCGTGCTATCCTACCCCACGGATGGAAGCACCGAGACGCAATTGATCGGCCGGAATTGCCCTCCGCCCTCCAGGGGTACGAACAATCCGTCCGCCCACGATGGGAATCCGCGTGCTCACCGAAGCCGACACATGCACCAAGTTCGTCCTCCCGCGGCTCCAGCAGGCCGGGTGGGACAACGAGCCCCATTCCTTTTCCGAACAGCTCACCTTCACCGATGGCCGCATTGTACTCGCCGGGGCCAGGGTCAAGCGCAAGCCGAAGAAACGCCTCGACTATTTGCTCAGGTACACGCGCGATTTCCCCATCGCGGTCGTGGAAGCCAAGTCCATCTATGAAACGCCCGGCGCAGGTCTCCAGCAAGCCAAGCAATACGCCGAAATCCTCGGCCTCTCCTTCGCCTACGCCACCAACGGCCACGGCATCGTTGAGTTCGACTACCTCCGCGGCACCGAACACGAACTCTCCGCCTTCCCTTCTCCCGACGAACTCTGGACCCGCCTCCAGAAGCACTGCCGTCTCAACGATTCCGCCGCCAAGACGCTCCTTGAGCCCAACAACCCCCAGCCCGGCAAGACGCCCCGCTACTACCAGCAGATCGCCATCAACCGCACGATCCAGACCCTCCTCCAGGGCCAGCAGCGCATCCTGCTCACCATGGCCACCGGCACCGGCAAGACCGTGGTCGCGTTCCAGATCTGCTGGAAACTCTCGCAAGCCCGCTGGAACCGGACGGGCGAGCACCGCCGTCCGCGCATCCTCTACCTCGCCGACCGCAACATCCTCATCGACGACCCCAAGGACAAGACCTTCGCCGCGTTCGCCGAGGCCCGCTGGAAGATCGAGAATGGCCTGGCCAACAAGGGCCGCGAGATGTACTTCGCCATCTACCAGGCCATTGCCCAGGACGAGATGCGCCCCGGTCTCTATCGCGAATACTCGCCGGACTTCTTCGACCTCATCATCGTCGACGAGTGCCACCGCGGCAGCGCCAACGACGAGGGCAAGTGGCGCGAAATCCTCGAATATTTCCAGCCCGCCTTCCAACTCGGCATGACCGCCACCCCCAAGCGCCTCGACAACATCGACACCTACCGCTACTTCGGCGATCCCATTTACACGTACAGCCTCCGCCAAGGGATCGAAGACGGCTTCCTCGCGCCCTATCGCGTCCACCGCATCGTCACCACCTGGGACGCGGTCGGCTGGCGACCCAGCCAGGGCGACCTCGACCGTTTCGGCCGGGCCATCCCCGACGAGGAATATCGCACCAACGACTTCGAGCGCATCGTCTCGCTCCGCAAACGCACCGAGGCCATCGCCCGCCATCTGACCAATCACCTCAGGGCCACCGATCGCATGGCCAAGACCATCGTCTTCTGCGTCGATCAGGAACACGCGGACGACATGCGCCGGGCGCTGGTCAACCTCAACTCCGACCTGGTCAAACAATTCCCCGACTACGTCGCCCGCGTGACCTCCGACGAAGCCGACATCGGCCGGGGACACCTCAGCAACTTCCAGGACATCGAGCGCCCCAGCCCGGTGATCCTCACCACCAGCCAACTGCTCACCACCGGCGTCGATGCGCCCACCTGCAAGAACATCGTGCTCGCCCGCGCCATCAACTCCATGGTCGAGTTCAAGCAGATCATCGGCCGGGGCACGCGCGTCAAGGAAGAATCCGGCAAGCTCTACTTCAGCATCCTCGACTACACCGGTAGCGCCACCCGCCTCTTTGCCGATCCCGATTTCGACGGCGATCCGGTTCAGGTCACCGAAGTCACCGTCGATGACCAGGGCGAAGAGACTGCGCCCGAAGTCACCGTCGGCCCCGGCGAAACTGAAGACACGGGCGACACCGACCCAACCCTTCTCGTCTATCCCCCGCCTCCCGGCCGACGCAAGTTCTACTTCGACGGCGGCCACGTCGAGATCGCCGCCCACCTCGTCTACGAACTCGACGCGGATGGCAAACAACTCCGCGTCGTCAAGATCACCGACTACGCCGGCGAGAAGGTCCGCACGCTGTACACCTCGGCCGACGAACTGCGCGGCAAATGGTCCGACCCCCAGCAGCGCCAACTCGTCATCGACCAACTTGAGGACCGCGGCATCAGCTTCGACGAACTGGCCATATCCTCCGGCCACCCCGACGCCGACCCCTTCGACCTCCTCTGCCACATCGCCTTCAACGCACCGCTGCGAACTCGCAAAGACCGGGCCGACCGGCTCCGCAAAGACAAAAAGGATTTCTTCGCCCAGTACACCCCCCAAGCCCGCGAGATTCTCGATAAACTGCTCACCAAGTACACCGACCACGGCACCGCCCAGTTCGCGCTTCCGGACGTGCTTCAGGTGCCGCCGATCAATGCGTTTGGAAACGTCATGGAAATCGCCACGCTGTTCGGTGTAGCGGAGCAACTTCGCGTCGCGGTCAACACATTACAGGCCAACCTATATGCGGCCTGAGAAATCCAATGCCATGCCACGAAAAGAATCACCATCCGCCCTCATCCCCACCGAACGCATTGAACGCCACATCTACCTCATCCGCGGCCAGAAGGTCATGCTCAGCCACGATCTGGCGAGGCTGTATCTCGTTCCTGCAAAACGACTCAATGAGGCGGTTGCGCGAAATCGCGCGGTTCCCGGACGATTTCATGTTCCAGTTGAGCCTTGATGAAGACGCCATCTTGAAGTCGCAATCTGCGACTTCAAGTTGGGGCGGTGCCCGCCGGGCGAGGCCTTACGCCTTCACCGAACAAGGTGTCGCCATGCTGTCGGCCGTTCTGCGCAGCCCCACCGCGATTGCCGTTTCCATTGAAATCATGCGCGTTTTCGCGCGTCTCCGCCACATTCTCGCCTCGCACGACGACCTCCGCCAGAAGCTCGACGACCTCGAACGCAAACTCAACGACCACGACCAGCAGTTCGCCGATGTCTTCGACGCCATCCGCCAACTCATCGCCGAGGATGACGATGCCAACGACAAGCCCCGCATCGGCTACCAGACCGAAGCCCAAACACCGTGTCCACCCGCCGCGCCGCGTCTTCTTCCTACTCAATCAAACAACAAATAACCAATAGCAAATAACAAACTCCATGCCCAAACCCAAATCCAAATCCGCCGCACCTCCTCAAACCTCTGCCCAATCCCTCGGCTCGCTCGTCAAATCCGCCCGCGACATCATGCGCAAGGACAAGGGGCTCAACGGCGACCTCGACCGGCTGCCCATGCTCACCTGGGTCATGTTCCTCAAATTCCTCGACGACATGGAAGTCCAGCGGGAACAGGCCGCCATCCTCAAGGGCGAAAAGTTCAAACCCGCCATCGACTCGCCATACCGCTGGCGCGACTGGGCCGCACGCGAAGACGGCATCACCGGGCCGGAACTGATCAGCTTTATCAACAACGAAGACGCCACGCTCCCCAATGGCAAGAAGGGCGCGGGCCTGTTCGCCTACCTCCGCTCCCTTCAAGGCACCAACGGCGGCGACCGCCGCGACGTGGTCCGCACTGTTTTCGCCGGCACGGTCAACCGAATGATCAATGGCTACCTGCTGCGGGATGTCATCAACAAGATCAACGACATCCACTTCAACTCCACGGATGAAATCCACACGCTCGGCCATCTGTATGAGTCCATGCTCAAGGAAATGCGGGATGCGGCCGGCGATTCCGGCGAGTTCTACACACCCCGCGCCGTGGTCCGGTTCATGGTCGAGGTCGTCAACCCGCGCCTCGGCGAAGTCCTGCTCGACCCGGCCTGCGGCACGGGCGGGTTCCTCGTCGAAACCTACAGCCACCTCGAAAAGCAGTGCAAAACCGTCCAGGACCGCCAGAAACTCCAGTCCAGTTCCATCCTTGGCGGCGAGGCCAAGTCGCTGCCGTATCTGCTGGCCCAGATGAACCTGCTGCTGCACGGCCTGGAATTCCCGCGCATCTCGACTGGCAACAGCCTCGATGTGAAGATCACCGAGATCGGCGACAAGGACCGCGTGGATGTCATCCTGACCAATCCGCCGTTCGGCGGCGAAGAAGAGCGCGGCATCCTCAACAATTTTCCGGCCGACAAACAGACCAGCGAGACGGCGCTGCTGTTCCTGCAACTCATCATGCGAAAGCTGCGGCGCCAGCCCAAGCCCGGCCGGGCCGCGGTGGTTGTGCCCAACGGCACGCTCTTCGGCGATGGCGTCTGCGGCCGGATCAAAGAGGAACTCCTCACCGAGTTCAACCTGCACACGATTGTCCGGCTGCCCAACGGCGTGTTCGCGCCCTACACGAGCATCCCCACCAACCTGTTGTTCTTCGACCGTGGCGGGCCGACCGAAAACGTCTGGTACTACGAGCAGCCGCTGCCCGAGGGGCGGAAAAACTACACCAAGACGCAGCCGATTCAGTTCGAGGAATTCGCCGGCTGCCTCAAATGGTGGCCAAAACGCAAGGAGACCGATCAGGCGTGGAAGGTTCCCGCCAAGACGATCCTCGCCAACGCCTGCAATCTCGACATCAAGAACCCCAGCGCCAAGGAAGATCTCCAGCACCTGCCGCCCGAGAAACTGGTGGAAGACATCACCGCCACGGAGCGGAGAATTCTCGATATCATGGGCGAGATCAAGCACCTCCTCGCAAAGGGCACCGAGACATGAGATCAAGAACACGGCTATCCCGAAATCCTGATTGTGACGCCCCAGGTGGTGAATCATGAAATCCAAGACCCCGGCTGAAGACGCGTTCGACTGCGTGGCATTCAAGCACCAGACCCAGGAGAACATCTACAAGAAAATCAAAGGGCTCACTCCCGAGCAAGAGATCGCCTACTTCGAACAGCGCGCCGAATCTGGAAACCTGGGCCATTGGTGGAAGCGGGTCAAGTCTTCGGCCGCTTCCGTACTCGCCCACCATCCCCGCCCACCCCGAAAACACAACCGCAAAGGGGGCACGCGATGAGCGTGAAATGGCCCATGGTTCCGCTGGGCGACGTGCTGACTCACCGGAAGCACTTTGTGCAGATCGACGAACTGACCGTATACAAGCGATGTCGCGTGCAACTCCACGCACAGGGCGTCGTTCTGCGCGACGTTGTCCCCGGCGCAGAGATCAAGACAAAGAAGCAGCAGGTTTGCCAGGCGGGTGAGTTCTTGGTTGCCGAGATCGATGCAAAACTCGGTGGCTACGGACTCGTGCCAGACGATCTCGACGGGGCCATCGTCAGCAGCCACTATTTCCTCTTTCAGATCAACGTCGAAAAACTGGATCGCGCATTCCTCGGCTACTTCTGCAAGACACCGGCGTTTGCGGATCAGGTTGCCGCCCAAGGGAGCACCAACTACGCCGCGATACGCCCGTCTCATGTTCTGGCGTACAAAATCCCCCTCCCCCCGCTCTCCGAACAACGCCGCATCGTCGCCCGCATCGAGCATCTGGCCGCCAAGATCGCCGAGGCCCGCTCCCTCCGCCACCAAGCCGCCGAAGAAGCCGAGACGCTTCAGCAGAGCGGTGCGGCAGCAGTCTTTGATGGACTCGTCGCAAGGCACCCCATTCGTCCACTGACCGACGTTGTCTCGATTCGGGGCGGCGGAACGCCATCAAAGAGCGATCCGTTCTACTGGAATGGAACAATCCCTTGGGTGACGCCCAAGGACATGAAGGTACGTGAAATCGCTGGTGCGATTGACCATATCTCTGAGCGAGCAACCCAAGAATCCTCTGCAAAACTAATTGAGCCAGGCGCGGTCCTCGTTGTCGTCAGGGGAATGATTCTGGCCCACACGGTTCCCACGGCGGTCCTTCGCGTCTCAGCCACGATCAACCAAGACATGAAGGCGC
>JBEKVL010000408.1:0-6209 GCA_049514055.1 Tepidisphaeraceae bacterium
GTTCTGCCATCTTCTCAAAACGTCTGCGATCTTCATGGTTCTCCCGAAGGTCCACCGCCACGCCGCGGTGCTACTGCGTAATCGTCAGGGTCACATTCTGCGTCACGGTCACCCCGGTGGTGGCGCCGGAACCCACAACCTCGATGGTGTAGGTCCCCGGCGCCGCACTCGACTTGCTGATGCCACTGCAGCCAGTGGCCACGAGCGCCACAGCCGAGACCGCGATTAGCAGCGCCATCGTAAACGCCGCCGCCATACGCTTGCGTTGCCGCCGGAAGATCCAGCCGAACAGGACGCCGAAGGGCAGCAGCAGGCCGGCCAGCATCGCCCCGCCGCTCCCCGCGCGCCGGTTCATCGCTTGCGAGCCGCCGGTCAGCGGCGAGTTCGTGTCGATGGTCAGTTGCGCGATCGCGGAACCGTTGGCCGCCAGTTTCACCGACGGGCTGGAGAAGCGGCAGGTTACGCCTGCCGGCAATCCCAGGCAGCCCAGATCGATGGTGTCGGCGAACCCGTCCTCGGAGTTCATGATGATGCCCACCTCACCGTACTGCGTGGTCTTGAGCGACAGGGTTGTCGGCGAAAGCGTCATGGTGAAGGTGACCGGGGCGACGGCCACCGTAATCGGCTGCGAAGTCGACGCCAGGTGGTACGTGTCTCCGCTGTAGACGGCATAAACGGCGTACGTGCCCGGGGTCAGGTTCAGCACCAACGTGGCGACCCCGCTCGAGTCCAGCGTAGCTGTGCCCAGCGTCGACGATGCGTTCGAGAACGTGACCGTTCCCGTCGGGACCGGCCCAACGCTGGAAACCACCGTCGCTATCAGATCGACCTGCGGGTTGGAGCCGCTGGTCGTCGAATAGCCCAGACTCGTGGTGGTCGGAATCTTGCCCACGGTCAGGCTGACCGCCGCCGACGTGCTCGTCGCATCGTTGGCGTCGCCCTCGTAAGTCGCCGTGATCGCGTAGGTGCCGATCGCCAAGCTTGAGTACGTCAAAACGGCCACTCCGCTCGTATTGAGCGTCGCGGCGCCGATCAGTGTCCCGCCGGCGAAGAACTGCACGCTTCCCGTGGGGACGGCGCCATTGCCTGCCACCACGGCCGTAAAGGTCACCGTGCTCAGGTACGTCGAGGGATTCGGCGTGACCGTCAGAGTGGTCGTTGTCGTCGCCTGGGCGACGGTCAGCGACAATACCGTCGATTGGCTGCCGGCGTCGTTCGTGTCGCCTGCGTACGTGGCCACGATCGAGTAGGTCCCCGGCGCAAGCACCGGGCTGATCGTCGCCACTCCCGCCGTGTTCAGGTTCGCCGTGCCCAGCACCGTCGTACCCGAGGTAAAGGTCACCAACCCCGTCGGCGTCCCGGCTCCCTTGGTCACCGTCACCGTGGCCGTAATCGTCTCCGCCACGCCTGCAATTCCCGGATTCAGCGACGCAGTGACCGCAACCGCGGTCGCCGTCTGCGTCACGACCTGGCTGATAGCCGCCGAGGCCGCCGCGGTGTTGTAGTTATCCCCGGCATAGGTCGCCGTGATCGAGTGCGTTCCCACGGCCAACGCCGAAGTCGTGAATGTCGCGACGTCCGGGCTGCCGCCGCCGAGCGCGCCCGACCCGATCTTCACACCGGCGTCGTAGAAGTTCACGGTTCCGCTCGCTGCCGTCGTCGCGCCGGATGCGATCGTCGCGGTAAACGTCACCGCGGCGCCGTAGTACGACGGGCTGCCCGACGTTGCAACGCCGATGGTCGCCGTTGCCTGCACAACCTGGTTGAGCACCGCTGAGGTCTCTCCCAGGACCTCTTTGGCCGCGTCGCCGCTGTAGACTGCCGTAATCGGATGCACGCCGTTGGTCAGCGCCGACGTGGTGTACGCGGCCACCCCGCCGCTTAGCGTCACCGAGGCCAGTATGGTGGTTCCATCCATAAACGTGACCTGGCCGTCAGGCGGGACCGTGCCGCCGTTCAGCGCGGTCACGGTCGCCGTAAAGGTGACGCTCTGGCCGACCGCGGATGGATTCACGCTGGTCGTTAGCGCCACCGAGGTTTGCTCGTCCACGACCTGGCTCCAGGCCGAGGCGCCGTTGTCGGTCGAGGCGCTCGAGACATGGGTTGTGTCGCCGCCGTACGACGCGGTAATCGAGTGCACCCCGATGGCCAGCGTCGACGTCGTGTACGTCACCGAGCCGGAGCTCAGCGTGAGCCCCGACGCCAGCGTGTTCTTCACCCCGTTAAAGGTGTCGTACAGCGTGACGGTTCCGGTGGGGGTTGCGCCGCCGGAGCCCGAGGCCACCGCGACAGTGAAGGTCACTGTCTGCTGATACAGCGACGGATTGGGAGTCGCCGACACCGTCGTCGTGCTCGAGTAGTCGACGGTGAGCGAAACCGCCGACGAGGTGCTGCCCGCGTCGTCGGTGTCGCCCGAGTAGGTGGCCACAATCGAGTAGGTCCCGGGCGCCAGCGTGGGGGTGATTGTGGCGGTTCCCGCCGAGGTCAGGATTGCCGTGCCCAGCACTGTCGTTCCCGAGGTGAAGGTCACGGTGCCGGTCGGCGTTCCGGCGCCGCTGCCGATCTTTACCGTGGCCGTCAGCATCTCCGCCGAGCCCTGAACTCCGGGGTTCGGTGTTGCGACGAGCGTATCCGTCGTCGTCGCCTGAGCCACCACCTGGCTGATTGCCGTCGAGACCGTCGCGGTGTTGAAGTTATCCCCGGCGAAGGTCGCCGTGATCGGATGCGTCCCCACGGCCAGCGTCGAAGTCGTCAATGTCGCGGTGTCCGGGCTGCCGCCGCTCAGCGTGCCCGATCCGATGAGCGCCCCGGCGTCGTAGAACTTCACCGTCCCGCTAGCCGCCGTGGTCGCGCTGGAGGTGATGGTCGCGGTGAAGGTCACCGCGGTGCCGTAGTAGGACGGATTGCTGGACGAGGCGACGGCGAGCGTGGACGGCGCCTGCACATCCTGGATGAGGACCGCGGAGGTTTCGCCCAGGACATCCTTGGTCACGTCGCCGCTGTAGATGGCGGTGATGGAGTGCGTGCCGGCGGTCAGCGCCGACGTGGTGTAGGCGGCCACTCCGGTGCTCGTCTGCACGTCGGCCAGCGTGGTGGTCCCGTCGAGGAACGTGATTGTGCCGTCGGGGACGACCCCGCCGCCATTCGTGGCCGTCACGGTCGCCGTGAAGGTGACGCTCTGGCCGACCGCGGATGGATTGGCGCTGGAAGTGAGCGCGATCGAGGTCTGCTCTTCGACGACCTGGCTCCACGCCGACACTCCGTTGTCGGTCGAGCTGCTCGCACCATGCCCCGAGTCGCCGCTATACGACGCGGTAATCGAGTGCACTCCCACCGCCAGCGTCGAAATCGTGTACGTGGCCGCGCCGGAGGTCAGCGCAAGCCCCGTCGCCAGCGTGGTCTTCACTCCGCCGAAGGTGTCGTAGATCGACACGGTCCCCGTCAGGTTCCCGGTTCCGCTTCCCGTGGTCACGGTCACCGTGAACGTCACCGCCTGGCTGTACAGCGACGGATCGGGAGTCGCCGACACCGTCGTCGTGGTCGAGTTCAGCGGCTGCGCCACGCCCACGGCCACGATCGCCAGCGGCGAGTTGGGGCCGGCGACCCCGGTCACCGTGGTGTACGCGGCCGAAATCGTTCCCGCTTCGGTCGTGTTTGCCGTAAGCACCGGCGTCGCGGCCGGCGCGAAATACACCCCGATGGTGCATTCGCTATCCACCGCCAATGACGACGTGGTCGCGCACGCGCCTGCCGGGATCGACGTATCGATCTCGACGTTCGTTCCCGCCGCGATCGAGGTAAACGCCAGCGGGGCCGCCGCATCGTTGCCGTCGTTCTCCACGGTCTGGAACATCGCGGCCGATACGCTCCCCTGCCGGGTCGGCGTGGCCGTAAAGTCCAGCGCCGCCAGATTGCTCTCAATCTCCCACACCTGCATGTCCAGCGTGTTGGCAAAGAAGACGTTGCCGTCGGCGTCCACCAGGAGCCCCTGCGGGCCCTTCACGGCAACCGCGTTGGCAATGCTCGTGGTGTCCAGCAGGTACTCTTCGCCGCTGACCGCCAGGGTGTTGATGTATTTGCTCCCGGCGTTCACCTTGCGGATCCGGCTATTCTGCGTGTCCGCGATGTAGAGATCGCCCGCCGGATCGAGCGCGATGCCCGTTGGCGCGTCGAGCTCCGCCGCAGTGGCCAGCCCGTTGTCGCCGGTTGCGCCGGCTACACCGGCGCCTGCCACGGTGGAGATTCTGAGCGTCGTCGCATCGATCTCGCGGATGCGATTGTTGCCGGCGTCGGCGATCAGTACGTCGCCTGCAGCGTCGAGGGCCACTGCGTAGGGAAGGTTCAGCGTCGACGCCGTGGCCAGCGCACCGTCGCCGTTATAGCCGCCAACTCCGTTGCCAAAGGGACCGTAGTACTCGCCCGCAATGGTATTGATCAGGCCCGTCGAAACGGAGACTTCGCGAACCACCTGGTTGTTGGTGTCGGCGATGTAAAGATCGCCCGCTGTGTCCACAGCGACGCCCTGAGGGCCGTTGAGCAGCACCGTCCCCGAAGTGGGAGCCGACCCGTCGCCGCCGAATCCCGGAAGGCCTGAGCCGTTTCCAGCGACCGTCGTGATCACGCGCGTTACCGCATCCACTTTGCGGATCGCGTTGTTGCCCGTGTCGGCAATGTACAGGTTGCCCGCTCCGTCCAGTGCGATGCCGGAAGGCGTATTCAGCGTAGCCGCGGTGGCCAGCCCGCTGTCGCCCGTATAGCTCGCCGTCCCCGTGCCCGCCACGGTCGAAATCAGCCCTGTCGAGGCGCTCACCATCCGGATCCGGTTGTGCCCGCCGTCGGCGATGTAAAGATTCCCCGCCCCGTCTTTCGCCACGCCAGTTGGCGAATACAGCTCCGCGCTCAGCGCGGCAATCCCGTCCTGCACGGCATCCAGATAGCTCCCGTTGCCGGCGAAGGGAAGCGTATTGCCCGGAACCAAAACCGCCAGCCCGCCCGAGCCCGTACCCGAGATGAGCGCTTCACCCAGCAGATTGCCGGCCGCATCGAACAACTCCACCGCGCCTACGCGAAGGCCGGGTGCCTTCGGTGTAAACGCCACCGATTGGCTGCAACTGGGCGTGGCGCCGCCCACGGTCAACGCGACGCCGGTGCAACTGGACGCCGGAGTCGCCGGCAGCGTGAAGTCCAGCCCCGTCCGGCCCAGGGTCACAATTGTCTCGTGATCCACGGTCCCCGCCGCCCGCGCCGTGACGGTGACGGCCTGCGTGACCGTCGTGCCCACCGCTGTCGCGGGAAAGCTGCTTTGCGCGCCGCTCGATGCGGCCGCCAGCACCAGGGCTCCAAGGCCCCCCGTGTTGGCTCGAATTCGTCTCCATGGCGAGCGCGCCGCTTGGGTCGTGGATCCGTTCAGATTGTGTTGGGAATTCTGGGTGCGGGGGGACAGACTGCTCTTGTGACTCATCTGCAAGCTCCGTATCGAACAACCAGGCAACGATTGCTAGGGGAAAACAAAACGGCTGCGGCCTTATCGTTAACGATCTGCGACCTCGGTAGCCGTTGCCGATTCAGAGGACATTTCACGGTCCCGCAAAAATCCGGGCGCCCGCGCCATGTGCGGTGCGGATCGATGATGCGAACCCATCTTACCGATGTGCGCAGCGAAAACTTCACGAACAGCACAAAAGTTGCAGCAGAGAGGAATCAATCCCGAACAGCCGTCAACTGGCGATCCCATTTTGGCTCCAGCGTGCCAAATTCGTTCAGTTGTGGCGCACTCTGGGGCACGCGCGTCTGGCGAATTCGGAACCGCAGCGCGAATCGCCGGGAGGATGACACGAACCACACAGGACCGTGCGCGCCGCTGCTTCGGCAGCGCCCCGCTTCGTTCAGGCCATCCCGGCTCCGGAGATCACCCGGAGGCGACGTCGATCAGGTCGATCAACGTGCGCCATTCGCGGATGACCGGCGCCGTTCCATGAGTTGTCGAGATCGTTTGCTCTTGTGCGCCGGGCGCATACAGTGCCGCGTTCAGTCCGTACTGCATAGGCGCCTCCACATCGTTCTCCAGGTTGTCGCCCACCATCAACACGTGCCCGGCATCTGTAGGCTGGAGTCATGAGGCAGACCGTCGAGGCGATCTGGTTCGACCTGGACGACACGCTCTTCGACCACACGCATTCGGTGTGCCGCGGCATGGATGCTCTTCGTGA
>JBEKVL010000409.1:0-6205 GCA_049514055.1 Tepidisphaeraceae bacterium
ACGTCGTCTTCGTCACCGGCGACGAGGAGTACCGCTCCGCAGACATGTGCCCCCAGTTCGCCAAAATCCTCTCCAAATACCACGGCTTCAAATGCACGGTACTCTTTGCCGTCAACAAGGAAACCGGCACCATCGAGCCGACCGTGCTGGACAACATTCCCGGCCTTGAGGCGCTCGACTCGGCCGACCTCATGGTCATCATGGCCCGCTTCCGCAATCTGCCCGATGAGCAAATGAAGCACATCGACGACTACCTCAAGGCCGGCAAACCCGTCATCGGCATCCGCACGGCCACCCATTCCTTCAAGATCGCCAAGGGAACCTACGCCCAGTACAGTTTCGATTCGAAGGTTCCCGGCTGGGAAGGCGGCTTCGGCCGGCGCGTACTCGGCGAGACCTGGATCAACCACCACGGCAAGCACGGCTCGCAGTCCGAGCGCGGCGTGGTCGCTCCGGGCCAGGAGAAAAACCCCATCGTCCGCGGCTGCCAGGATATCTGGGGGCCATCCGACGTCTACGCCGTCCGCCTGCCCCAGCCCGAAGGCTGCGTTCCGGTTATCATGGGCCAGGTGCTCGAGGGCATGAACGCCACCGACAAGCCCGTCACCGATGCCAAGAACAATCCCATGATGCCCATCGCCTGGACCAAGACCTATGACATCGGCGGCAAGACCGGCAAGGCGTTCACCTCGACCATGGGCTGTGCCAAGGATTTCGAGAGCGAAGGCTTCCGCCGCCTGCTGGTCAATGCTGCGTATTGGGCCGTCGGCCTGGAAGACAAGATCCCCGAGCAGGCGAAAGTGGACATCGTCGGCGAGTACAAGGCCCTGCCCATGGGCTTCGGCGCCTTCCGCAAGTCCGTGAAACCGGCGGATCATCAGAATTGAGATACTCATGCGACCATTGCAACTCATCTTCTGCCTGGCCATCGTCCTCACCCTCTCGGCCACTGCATCCGTCAAACCGCTCGAACCGCGCAAGGGCGCCAGTCTCGACGGCGAGTGGCTGGTCGAGCAGGGCTCGATGGACCAGCCGCCGGCCCAGTTCGGCCACGCCGTGGCCGTGCCGGGGCTGATCGACATGGCCAGGCCGGCGTTTACCGACGTTGGCAAGAAGAGCCCGCAGCGGCAGGCGTTCTGGTATCGCCGCACGTTCAAGCTCGACTCGGCCACCGATCGCACGCTGCTGCTGGTCCACAAGGCCCGTTATGGAACCAGGGTGTTCGTGAACGACCAGTTGGCCGGCGAGCATCTGCCCTGCTTCACGCCGGTGACGCTCGATATCAGCAAGTTCCTCAAGCCGGCCGGGCAGGAGAACACGCTGGTCATACGAGTCGGGGCCGATCGCGAGTCCGTGCCGGCCGGCGAGCCCAGCGGCTGGGATTTCGAGAAGTACCTCTACATTCCCGGCATCTACGATTCGGTGGAGCTGATCCAGACCAGCGATACGTACATCCGCAACGTGCAGGCCGTGCCGGATATTCAGAACGGCAAGGTCCGCGTCGTCGCCGAGATCCAGGGCGGGGCCAAGGCGATGGATGTGAACCTCAAGGCCGAGGTCGTTGAGGCCGCCGCGGCCAAGCCCGCCGGGAATGCCGGCGCGGCCGCCGCGCATGTCGAGGCGGATACCGTGCAGACCGTGGACTTTGTCGTGCCGATCGAGCAATGCAAACTCTGGTCGCCGGAGAATCCGTTCCTCTACGAACTTCGCCTCTCTATGGGAGCCGATGCGGTGAGCGTGCGCTTTGGCATGCGGACCTTCCGTTTCGACCCGCGGACCAGGCGGGCCATGCTCAACGAGAAGCCGTACTACATGCGCGGCACCAACATCTGCGCCGTCCGTTTCTTCGAGGATGTCGAGCGCGGCGACCGGCCCTGGCGCGAGGAATGGGTCCGCCGCGTGCATGAGAAGTTCAAGACCATGCACTGGAACTCGATGCGCTATTGCATCGGCTTCCCGCCCGATTTCTGGTACGACATCGCGGATGAGACCGGCTTCCTGATCCAGGATGAGTTCCCCATCTGGCTGCTCGGCGGAGCGCCCGAGAAACCCGTGGCCGAAAAGATCATCCCCGAATACACCGAGTGGATGCGCCACCGCTGGAACCACCCGTGCGTGGCCATCTGGGACGCGCAGAACGAGAGCTTCACGCCCGAATCGGGCAAGGCGCTGTCGGCCGTGCGGAAACTCGACCTGTCCAACCGCCCCTGGGAAAACGGCTGGGGCGAACCACAGGCAGACACCGATTGCGTCGAGGCGCATCCCTATGTCTTCATCAAGGCATGGGAGAAGCCCGCCCCGATCAGTCTTCGCGACCTGGAGAAGCTCGACCCCACGCCGGGGCTTCAGCAGTCCCAGCGTAAGCGCGACGTGGCCATCATCATCAACGAATACGCCTGGCTCTGGCTCAACCGCGACGGCTCAACCACCAGTCTGACTAAGAATGTCTACGACATCCTGGCCGGGCCCGACGCGACCCCCGAGCAGCGGCGGGTGATCTACGCCCGCACGCTGGCGGCCAAGACCGAGTTCTGGCGCTGCCACCGGAAGGTGGCCGGCGTGCTGCACTTCTGCGGCCTGGGCTACTCGCGCCCATCCGACAAGCCCCGGCCCGAAGGCGGCGCGACGTCCGACCACTTCATCGACATGGAACGGCTGATCTTCGAACCCAATTTCGAGAAGCACATGCGCGAGGCGTTCAACCCCGTGGCGCTGATGCTCGACTACTGGGGCGCGGACGTCGCCCCGGACGGGGAGCACACTTTCAAGGTCAACGTCATCAACGACCTGGACAATACCTGGTCCGGACCCGTGACACTGCGGCTGATCCAGAACGACCGGGAGATCGCGCGCGGCGGCGCCGATTGCAGCGTCGAACCCTTCGGGCTGCGGATCGTGTCGATTCCCATCCGTTTCCCGCGGATCGGCGGATCATGCACGCTCTCGGCCGAACTGACCGACGCCCAGGGCGTGGTGATTCACTCGCTGCGCGAAGTGAAGTTGAAGTGATTCTGGGGTGAACTGAATTTGGAGCGGCGGCTCGACGCCGCTCTTGCATGTGCGCCGTGACGGCCTTGGTCTTCATGTTAACCACAAACAGTTATCACAAGTGTGCTCTCGATGGATCTGGCCCCGGCGTCCACCGCCGGATCTTCCGCGAGCACGCCGCTCTGAAAGTGCGGCCGTCGAATCGTCATGTTGAGCGTACTCGCGAAACATCCGGCTTCGGAGTCCAGGGGCGGATTCTTCACGAGCACGTTCAGAATGACCATTACGACATCGTTCGTTGTCTGCGGGTGGGCCAAAGGCCCGTGACGACTCAGAACGACAACTGTTGTAGTGCAATCGGTTCACGGCTTGTCCGGGGTTCCGGCCGTCTCCTCGTGTTCCGCTTGTGCGTCTTTATCGCCCTTGCGGCATCGAGTTGTGCGGCCGGGGCAATCACGCTCGTGTTCCGCTACGACGACTTCTCCACGACCAGCCCGGTTGATTTGGACAGGCAGGTGCTGGACGCGTTCCGCAAACGGAACATCGCCGTCACGTTCGCTGTAATACCGGCCATCGCCGGCCGGGACGCGCTGCACAAGGAAACAGCCCTGCCGCTGACCCCCGGGCGGGCGGCGATTCTCAAGGATGCGCTTCAGGGCGGCCGGTTTGAGTTGGCCCTTCACGGATACTCGCACCAGTCCATTCCCGGCCGCTTGCAGACGGAGTTCGCGGGCGTGGACGGGCCGCGGCAGGAACAACTGTTACGTTCCGGCCGGGAGATACTCGAGTCTCGCCTGGGTATCACGATTCGCACTTTCGTGCCCCCGTGGAACAGCTTCGACGGCCAGACCCTGGCCGCGCTCGAGCGGCTCGGCTTCGGGACGATCTCCGCCGGGCGGCGGTATAAGCCCGCCGGGCAGCCGCCGCTGCGGTTCGTGCCGGGAACCTGCGAATTGACGGATCTGGTGAAAACGATCGAATGGGCGCGCGAATTCGGCGATGCGCATACGATTGTGGTTGTCATGTTGCACCCTTACGATTTCAAGGAGCACGACACCGAGCGCGGCCGGACGACGCTGGGCGAATTGTTCCGGCTGCTGGACTGGGTGAAGGACCAGCCGGACCTCGAGACACGCACGCTCGACGAGGCGGGCCGGGCCGACACGACGCTGACGGCCGCTCGGTGCCGGCGCTGGCAGGCTTCGCTCAACGATCCCGCGGGGCACTGTCTGCCGCCGTTTCTGCGGCACCCCTCGCTCTACCTCAGTGAGCCGGGCTTCGACCGGCTTGAGGCGCGGCAGTCACGGCTGCTGGCGATTGTCTACGCGACGCTTCTGCTGGGCTCGATGATGCTCGCGATGGCGGCGACGCGGCTCTGCCCGGCCAGGACTCGCCGGCCATCGGTGCCCGGAGTCCTCACCGCCCTGAGCCTGGGCCTGGCAATGTACATCATTCTCCGGCCTGGCTGGCCGGTCGAGTGGAACTGGCATCGTCTGGCCCCGCCGACAGTGATCGCCGGGTTGCTGATCGGCGTCTGGGCTCAGTGGGTGCTGCTCAGGAGGAAACGGACGTAATCGGCGCAACGGAAGAACGGATCGGCCCTTCCAGAGCCGATCCGTTTTCTGTCTTGTTATCCCATCCCGCAGACTCAGGGCAGGATGATGGTCTGGCCGACCAGCACGCGTTCGCCCTTGATGCTGGGGTTGGCGGCGACAATCTTCTTGTACTGCTTGCCGTCGTTGTAAGTCCTGACGGCGATGCTCCAGAGCGTGTCGCCCTTCTTGACGACATACTTGGTTCCGCCGCCGCGGACGGGAGCGGGATCCACGAGCTTCGTATCGGGCGCGGGTCGATCGAGGCCCGCCGTCGTCACCATGCCGCCTCCGGCGGGAGTGGGCACAGGCGTCACGACCATCTCGTGTGATGGGGCCGGGGGCGGCGGAGCGAAATCGGCCGCATTCGCAGCCTTGTTGTCTGGCTGCTTCTTGCCCGAGCTGCAACCGACTGCCATCCCGGCTACCACCAGAACACCGATCGTCAATAGCTTCTTCACGATACCACTCCTTCCATGGAGGTATAAGCGTCCATTTCCAACCCGGCGGTCCACGTCCGGGTTCAGGATGAATACTGACTGATACTCTTTTATCGGACGCCGGGGATCGACGGCTTTAGATAATTTTCCTGATGAGGCGGCCCGTGCCGGCGGCGTGGTTGTAAATGGCTGTCTGTAAATAAGTTGCGCAAGTAGATGACCGCGGCTTGCCAACCCGGTCTGTGCAGCTACAACCTGAGTTCAGGCGACACGCATTCTGCACGCTGGTCCTGTTGTTCGCGCCTCTGGCTCTGGCTGCGCCGACGGTGGCCGAGACCATCGATATCGCCCCGGTCTGGGCCGGGCACCACCGTTGACTTGATGGGTGAACGGTGGGACGGGCATTCCCGCCCATCGTACGACAGACATTCTCGTCTGTCGTTTCGTCCATCACACCATCTGTGGCGGAGCAGTGGCGGAGTAAGCAACAAGCCAATCGAAGCGAAGTAGCAATACCGTCAACAGTCCCGAAAATACCTCATAGAAAGGAACCAGCGATGCAATCGGAAAGCAACATCTCAACGACACGGCGTGGATTCTTGAAGGCCTCGGCGGCGGCCGGGACGGTGGCGGCCCTGGGGGCCAACTTCGCCCATGCGGCCGGGTCGGACATCATCAAGGTCGGCGTGATCGGCTGCGGGGGGCGCGGCAGCGGGGCGACCGGCAACTGCGTGGCCGGCGCCAAGGGCGCCGGGGCGCAGGTGCAGATCGTCGCCGTGGGCGATGCCTTCATCAACAACGCCAAGGGGCTGGCCGGCAAACACAAGGTTCCGGACGACAAGGTCTTCGCCGGCCTGGATGCGTACAAGAAGGTTCTCGATGCCGGCGTGGACATGGTGATCCTGGCGACTCCGCCGGGGTTCCGCCCGTATCACTTCCAGGCCGCCATCGAGGCCGGCAAGCATGTGTTCTTCGAGAAGCCCGTGGCCGTCGATCCCACCGGCGTGCGGATCGTGATGAAGGCGTCCGAGATGGCCGACCAGAAGAAGCTGGGCGTGGTCGCCGGCACGCAGCGCCGCCACGAACTCCCGTTCCAGGAGACGATCAAGCGCGTGCATGACGGCGCCATCGGCGACGTCCTGTACATGCGCATCCACTGGGATGGCGGCGGCATCTGGTATCGCC
>JBEKVL010000410.1:0-6159 GCA_049514055.1 Tepidisphaeraceae bacterium
AGCATCAGCGAGTCGCTGACCTCCAGCATCGAGAAGGCAAACGCCAACATGGCGCCGGCGATGAGATTGGCCAGGATCAGCGGCAACGTCACCCGCCGCAGAGTCATCGCCCCGGATGCGCCGAGGTTGGACGCGGCCTCTTCCAGGACCACCGACGTCTGCTGCAACCCGGCCACCGCCGAGCGGACCACATAGGGCAGGCGGCGCATGGCGTAGGCGATGACGAGAAAGAGCGTCGGATTGGTCTGGACATCCAGCAGATTCTTCAGCACCGGCGAATCCTTCACGGCCGGCAGTTTCGAGAGATACTGCGAGATCGCGAGATAGCCGAACGCCATGACCAGCCCCGGCACGGCCAGAGGAACCATCGCCATGGCATCGAGCAACCCGCGGACGGGCAGCGTCGAGCGGACCACCACAAAGGCGATCGCGATGCCCAGGGCGCAGTTGAACAGCACGGCCAGCGAGGAGAAGACCAGCGAATTGCGGATCGAGGAGACGGTCATGGAGTGGCCGAGGGCATCGGCGTAGTTGCCCATCGTGAACTCGGCCGGCAGAACCGTGCGATACCAGGTGCCCGGCTGGGCGAACGAGGTCAGCACCACCCCGATGTGGGGCAACAGCGCCAGGCACGTCAACAGAACAAACGGCGTCAGCACGAGCAGTCCCCTGAGCCCGGTCGTTCGCTCGGTGGCCGCGCCCACGGAAGCCTTGGCCTGCATGGCATAAGCGTGCCGGCCGAAGACGATCTTGGACACCGCGTACAGCGCCACCGACGCGGTGAGCATGACGAACACCAGCGCGTAGGGGAACCCGCTGGCGCCGATTTCCTTGAGCGCATCAAACACCTGCACGGGAGCGCAACGGTAGTAGCCGAGCATCATCGGCGTGCCGAGCTCGGTGAAGGAGAAGATGAACACGATCGCCCCGCCGGCAAACAGCCCGGGCATGATGAGGGGCAGGGTGATTCGCCGGAAGCGCCGCCATGCCCCGCACCCCAGGTTCCGGGCCGCCTGTTCCATGGCCGGGTCGATGTTGGCCAGTGCGGCCGAGATATTCAGATAGAGGATCGGATAGAGCCCCAGTGCCTGGAGCAGCACGACGCCGAGGTATCGTGCCCGCCCGAGCCAGTCCACCGGACCCAGGCCGAGCAGCGCATTGAGCGCGCCATACTGGCCGAGGATCTGCTGAAACCCGATTGCCCCGACGAACGGCGGCAGGATCATCGGCACGAGCACGAGTCCGGCGAAGAGCTTCTTGCCGGGGAAGTCGTAGCGGTTGTAGAGCACCGCGATCGGCAGCGAAAGCGCCGTGGCCAGGGCCGTAGTGCCCAGGGCGATGCCGAGCGAATTGAGCAGTCCGCGCGAATAGATCGGGTTCTGAAACACGCCCAGGAGGAACTTGAGCGTGAAGTGCCCATCCTGCACGAACCCGCCCGAGATTACCGTGCCCAGCGGATAGACAAACAGCACGCCGAAGAGAGCGCAGCAGATGAAGAAGATGATCCAGGCGGAGGAGCGGCGCATCGTGGCAGGGGAATCTACCCTGAGAGGAACTCGCAGGGAAAGGACGAAGCACGAAATCTGAATGGCGAAAGAAACTCGAATGACTCAATGGCCGAACTGCACCTTTGGCCATTCGTCAATCATTCGGAATTCGGATTTCGGAATTCGTCATTCCCCTCTCCTATTTCCCCGTCTGCTTCTTCACCCGCGCCACGGCCTCGCCCACCGGGAGCAACTCCACATGCCCGTCGCCGAAAAGCAGGGAAATCCTCCCGCCCGGCGCGCCTTCGGGCTTTTCGTGGGCCAGGATCGTCCCGGCCCCGGCGTTGGCGTTCAGGCCGGAACCGAGGTACACATAGTCCGTATTGGCGTTCACCCAGGCGGCCTGCACCTCGGGCTTGGCGACCGACACATCCACCGGGACCTTCTTGCCGCGCGGACTGACCAAAGCGTCCGCGGCGACGTAGCCATTGAGCACAAGCTGGCCCAGGTCGGCCGGGAATTTGCCCTGGTGGTCCGTGCTGTACATCATCAGCCCCACGCCAACCTGCCGCAGGTCGTTTGCGGCGACGGCCAACTGGGCGGACTGCCGTGCCTTTGACGCCGCCGGGACAGCTACCGCCGCCACCATGGCGCCGCCGCCCACCAGCAATCCGGACTGCGACGCCATGATCGTGGCGCACGGGAACGGCTCGATCGACTTGCTGTGCCAGCCCGCATCGTCCGTCCACGACACCGAACCGGCCGCCACAAGCTGTTCCTTCAACTTCGCCAGCGTCGGCAAGATCATCGGCGGAGACTTCACGCCGAGAAAATCGCCGAACCCGCCGGCCGTCTGCGTCAGCAGCAGGAAGAACGGATACGTCTCCCCGGCCGTCTGCGGCAAATCCGCGAAGGAAAGACCGGACGCCTGCTCCACGCCGAGCCGCTTGCGCACGGCCACGTATGCCGGATTGTCCAGGATCGACTTGCCCGTCGCCGGCGCCTGCGCCGCCGACGTCACGACCTGCGGGTACAGCCCCAGGTAGAGATTGCCATCCTTAATTGCCCACGATGGCGCAATCACCGGCAGGGCCACGTAGTGAACCGTGGTATCGCCCACCTGCACCTGCTCGAAACTGACATGCATCTTTTCGGTCGGCGGGATGTTGCCGTTGATGAGGTTGTCGGCGAAAACCTCCAGCTTCTTCATCGAGCGGCTGGCTTCGTCGGCGTCGCGCAGGCGGTTGACGACGACCGTGCCCAGCGGGCCGTTGCCGGCGATGGCCGGGTCGCTGTACACCACCCAGGTGTCGCCAATGGCATTGAAAAACATCGGCGCATTAATTCCAGTGGCCATCTGAACGCCGCCGACCCCCTGGTCAAAGACCGCGCCGATGTTCGGATCCACCTGCACCGCGCCCGCGCGCAGGATCTTCACCAGCTTGCCGAGATCGAACCGGGCGATCGCGAACGACGTCGCGGTGGCTGGGATCGCCTTGAGCGCATCCTCGCCGAGGGGCGCCGATTCCAGCATCGCCAGCAAACCGGCGCGGGGCGCCGGCGCGGCGATGAACATGGCGCTGGCATAATCCTGGCCGTCAAATCCGCCCGACCAGGCGAACCGCTTCAGGCCGTCAAACCCGATCGCCTGCTTGATCTTCGGAATCGCGGTCTTGGCGCCCTCATCGTTGCCCATCATCACGGCCTTCTCGAACAGGGCCATGGCGGCCTCAAAATCGACATAGACCATCGCCACGGGTTCCTTGACGACCTGGCCCATGGCCTCCTTGAACGCGGCCGAACTCGCCAGCGACTGCGGCGCATCGACCACGGCATCCTCGTCCTTGTCGTAACCGATGGCGACGGCGAAAACGTCGCCGCGCTTGATCAGCCGGATGGGCACGGCCGGCGGCGGCCCGGCCTTCATGGCGCCGTCAACCTTTTGTGCCAGAGCCTCGGTTTCGGCGCCGGCCTGGCACATCAGCGCCAGACGCGGCACGGGTCCGCCGGGATTGTCAAAATTCACGCCCGCGAAATAGACCGCGGTCGGATGCCGGAACATCGGGCTGACCATCGACGCCACCAGCTTGAGTTGTTCGGACGCCTTCTTGTCCTCCTGTCCGACACGCTCGATCAATCTCGGAATATAGTCGTCGAACACCTGCCGGAAGGCCGAGGCGTCGAGGAACCTTTTGAGGTGCGACCGCTCATACGCCTGCGGCATATGCTCGGTGCCCTGCCAGGAAACCATCAGGATGGCGTTTGCCGGCACCCTGTCGGCCAGCGGCTGGGCCATCACCAGAACCGGAAACAACGCGATCGCCAATCCCAACGCCAATAGTCTTCGCATGGTATCTCCTTCGCAAATCAGACAATTCACGGTTATCCGCCTGTGAATACGCCGGCCACTCGCCAAAGGTAACAGGTGTCAAACGCAAAATGAAAAGCGAAGAATGCAAAATGAAGACCAGACAGGCACTTCTCATTCTTCATTTTTCATTTGGCGTCGCCCCTTCCGCCATCAGCCTCGGCCGAAACTCGGGGCGAATTTGTTTTCCGGCCTTGGCCAGCAGTTCGCCCCGGCTCGACACGTCGAATCGCTGGTGCAGGGCCTTAACATAATTGTGTATCGTATGCTTGCTCAGCTCCAGCCGGCCGGCGATTTCCTTCTCGCTGCAACCTTCCAGGAGCAGCGCCAGAGTTTGCGACAGACGCGGCGGCAGGTCGTTGTGTGGATCCTTCGCTTTGCGCAGGGCATCGACACTCCAGAGCCGTCCCAATTCGAGGTGCAGCAGCCGCACCAGACGGTGCTGTGCCCGCGTGAAGGCCTCATCGCCCCAGGCCCGGTGCAGCCCGAGCTGATCGACTGTCCCCAGGTGCGGCAGGGGGATCTGCGACAAGATGAACGCAGTGCCGCCATAGACCTTCTTCTGCGGCACGACGGGAATCAGCGCGTCATTGGTCTCGGTCTGCCCCGGCACGGTCCAATGCGCCGGTTGCCAGACACTGAGCCAGTAGGTCTCCGGCCGCTCATCCTCACGTTCGGTGTGAATCTGCCATGTGCCTCCCGCCTCATCACAGCCCCAGCCGGAATCCACCACCCGCATCACGTTCGGCTTGCCGGTCGCCCGGAAGTGAATCTCGGATGAAACCACGACCTGCGCCGCCACGATCCGGCGCAAGCTCGCCAGCATGTGCGGCCGCCAGATGTTGGGGTCGGCCCCCAATTCACGCAGTTCGCCAACCAGCCGGAAGATGGCTCGGACATCGCGAAGGTGCAGGCGCTCTTCACTATTGCTCATTGGACGCTCCGTCGGATGTGCCCTTGGCCGACCCGACCTCATCGGACATGACGAACGATCGGCTATTCTTGGCTTTCTTTCGCCTAAATGCAAGAGCGACGCGAGCTTACGTGCATCGCCGCCACCTGGGGATTGCCGTCTTCATACCCTCAACCCGGCGTGTCAATGCCCCGATTAAGGCAGTAGCCGTCGGAGCATCGCCTGGCTAAACTTCACCCAGACAATTACGCTCGGGACTGGGCGGAATAGTCGACCCTCGGGGGCCAGGCAGAAAAGTCGAGCGCTTGAGGGCGGTTCTCGACGCCCGGGCAGTCCTCCGGAGGGGACTCTGCCCGGGCGTTCTTTCTTTGTCCGCCGCGCGATTTACACTTGCCCATCCCAACCCGCTGGCGTATACTGCACAAGCAAATCGTGTGCCGATTGGCTTATAGGTTGCAAGTGCAATATGGCAATGCAGTTATCACAATCGATGCGGATGCAGCAGTCGATGCATCTGACACCCAGGATGATCCAGTCAATGGAGATCCTGCAGATGCCGCTGGCCGATCTCGAAGCGCGCATCGAGAACGAACTGCAGGCCAATCCGATCCTCGAAGTTGATCGCGACAGCGCCCGGTTCACCGGCCGGCTGAACATCAGTACCAGTGACGCCGGTTCAGATCGAGCCCCGCGCTCGGCCGACGAGCGGCCGCTAACTATCGACGAGAACTCCGCCCAGCCGGCCGAGTTCCAGCGACTCGAACGTCTGGCCGGGTATCTCGAGAACGAAGAGTTCGCCACCGACCAGCCCTGGCGCAATTCCCGGCCCTATCACCAGGAGGGCGACCGCGACCAGAAGCTCGACGCCATGGCCAACAGCCCCTGCCGCGGGCAGGATCTCAACGAGCAATTGCGCCACCAGTGGGCGCTGGTCGAGTGCCCGCCCAACATCCGCGCGGCCGGACTGCTGCTTATCAACTACATCGATTCCGGCGGCTACTTGCGAACCGATTTCGAGCTGATCCGCCAGGAATCCAAGAATCCGCCGCCGCTCGAAGACCTTGAGGCCGCTCTCACGCTCGTGCAACAGCTCGAGCCTGCCGGCGTCGGGGCGCGCAATCTCCAGGAATGCCTGCTGCTTCAGCTTGATGCGCTCGAGGAGGATCCCGAGGCCTTCGACGAGCACGACTTTGACTTGGAGCGTGCCCTGGTCCGCAATCATCTCGACGACCTGCAGATGAACCGCTACCCGCAGATCAGCCGTGCGCTTGGCCGCGAGATCGCCGAGATCAAGGCCGCCGTGCGGGCCATGACCCGCCTCAGCGCCCGCCCCGGCGGTCTGGCGGTGGTGGACGACGCCCACGCGATCACGCCCGACGCCACCATTTCCT
>JBEKVL010000411.1:0-6159 GCA_049514055.1 Tepidisphaeraceae bacterium
GCAAGACCAGCGCCGCCCTGGCGCTGGCCGGGGAGTTGGGTTGCGACGTCGCCCGCGGCGAACTCGGCGGCGTCTATGTCATCGCCAGCGGCGAGCAGAACGCCGACGCCGTCAGGGCCACTTGGGATCTGCTCTGGCACACGCCGATGTTTGGCAACGGCTGGCGGGTGGCCATCATCAACGAGGCCGACCGGATGAGTCCCGCGGCCGAGACGATCTGGCTGGACCGCCTGGAGAGCATCCCCCAGCGTGCGGTTGTCATCTTCACCACCAACCACCCCGAACGCCTGAGCCAGCGGTTCCGCGACCGCTGCGTGCGATTGGGGTTCGAGTCGGACGCGGCGTGCCTGAGCCGGGCGGCGAACGACCTGGTGGCCGCGGTGTGCAGGTCGGAGGGCATGACGCCACCGCCGGGAACGATGGATGTGCTGGTGCGGAAGGCCACCGACCCCTCGGGGAAGCTCAGTTTCCGGCGGCTGCTACAGGAACTCCAGATCGAACTGGCGGCAGACGTATCGCCGGAAAAGACTCCGAAAATCCGCCCTGATTCGGAAAATGCTGTTAAAGGCCGATAGAACCAAGTATTATAATAATAGTAAATACAGTCATCGCCTTCCCGTCAGGCGGAGGATCGAAGCTAATACCGACATGGAAACAACGACCGGAACAACTCGACAAGGAGCCGCCATGAACGCGACGTTCACCATGTTCGGGGCAACGATGAGTTTCGACCTGAATCAGCCGTCCTCTGTCCCGAGTGGAACGAACTGGATGCACACGCAGTCATGCGGGCGATGGAATCTGGAGACGGAAGCTCTGTGGGCCAACTGGCTCAGCACGAGCACCGTCATTGCGAAGGAGTAATGACCATGATGTACCAAATCAAAACCAAACGTGGTTATCTGCTGCTGGAAGTCGCCTCTGCGTTGCAGAAAGCGATCCGCCGGGCCGATGCCCGGCTGGCGGGGTACTGGGCCATCGAACTATTCGAGTCGGGGTATCAGGAGTATCTGTGGCGGCGGCTGTTGACCGTCAGCGCCGAAGATTGCTGGGGTGTCATCACCCACGAAGTCGAGTCGCTGTACCGATCCTGGCAGATGATCCACAAACAGAAACCGGGGGGCGGCCGGATCTTCGCGAGCAAGGCCGCCATCCTGCTGGCCCAGGCGCGCAAGTGCCGCGATGCCGATCACCTGACCAATCTGGTCTATGACCCGAAGACCATCCCGGATGAGCAATTGGAAGCCGACTTGAACACGGCCAGGGAGGCCACAGAAGCGATTCCCGACTATGCCTTCGATTGCCATACCAGTGCGGGGAAACAGGCCGGTAAAACGAAGGGGATGTTCTTCCGGGAGGAGTTCAAGGCCCTGGAACCACGGGAGCCGGGGCTGTTCGATGACGACCTTGAAGGGAGGAAGCCGTGAAAGACCTCTTCGATAGCACAGTCATTCTGGCCGCCAAGGCCGAGCAACTGCCCCTGTTCCATGAGCCGGTGGCCGTCGTCAGGCCGGAAACGGCTGAGGATCGACGGATCAGGCGCCAGTACCCGGCCGAGAAAACGCCGGTGTTGTTCGATCTACAGCCCGAGACGTGCAGAATACGGTAGAATGGCCGGGAATGGCCCTTTGAGGCCCGATTGCGGGGTGTTGACCCATTGGACACCCCGTTTTTCAGATATCGCTGTAAAACGCACGGGGAGGCCACCATGGCACCACCGAACACGATGAGAGACCGGATCGTCCTGCTGCTGATCAACGGGATGAGCGCCGAGGCGGCCAAGTCCTTCGCCATCCAGGGCGGGGCCGATCCCGAGACGGCAGAAGTATTGGTGGCCGAGGCGCGAAAACGGATCACGGTCGCCGCCGACTACACCCGAGAAGAGCAGATCGGCCGGGCAGTCATGCGGCTGGAGGATCTCTACGCCAAGAGCATTGCCGGCCAGGACACGCGGACGGCGTTGCAGGCGCAGCGGGAACTCAACCGGCTCCTGGACCTGTACGCGGGTTCGCCGCGGGCGCCGATGGTGTCGAGCGAGGATGTGTCCATGCTCCGCCGGCAACTCGACCTTATCGCCGGATACCTGCTGCCCCTGAAGCTGGCCGACGAGCGTTATCCTGTCGAGGAGCACGCACGGATCGCAGCGGACAGGATCAGAAAAGCCGGTCTGCCTTCCGCCGAGAAAGTGATGGCATAGTTCCATGAGTACCATTGCCTACGCCCGGCACAAGGAACGCGCCCGCAACCGCAGCCAGCAGGCGGTTCTGGTTGGCCAGGACATCGGGGCCATCCCTCCCATCAAGGATGTCGATCGTCGGGCGAGGGCCGATGATGACTTCCGCTTCTTCTGCGAGAACTACTTCCCACGACTCTTCACGCTGGCCTGGTCGAACGATCACTTGAAAGTCATCGCCAAGATCGAGCAGGCGGTCAAGCACGGCGGGCAATTCGCGATGGCCATGCCGCGCGGGAGCGGCAAGACGACGTTGTGCCAGGTCGCATCCCTGTGGGCGTTGCTCACCGGCCGGCAGCAGTTCGTCTTCCTGATCGGGGCGACGGCCGAGTATGCCACGGCGGCGTTGGATAACCTCAAGAGGCATCTGTCGGAGAACCAATTGCTGTTGGCCGACTACCCGGAGGCCGTCTATCCAATTCACTGCCTGGAGGGCGAGAGCCGCAAATGCGGCGGACAGCGGTACTACGGCGGGCTCACGCACATTGGCTGGACAGCGGACGAGATCGTCCTGCCGACGATTCCCGACAGCCGGTGCAGTGGTGCGATCGTGAGAACGGCCGGCATCATGGGCAGCGTCCGCGGTGCCATGTACGTCCGCCACGATGACAGCTCCGTGCGGCCCACGCTGGTCATCATCGACGATCCCCAGACGGACCAGTCGGCCCGCTCGCCGAGCCAGGTGCAGGAACGTCTCTCCGTCGTCAACGGGGCCATTCTGAACCTGGCCGGGCCGGACAAGCGGATCGCGGCGGTGATGCCGTGTACCGTCATCCGCACCGACGATCTGGCCGACCGGATACTGGACCGCGGCAAGCATCCCGACTGGCAGGGCGAGCGGACCAAGCTGGTCTACAGCTTCCCGACGAACCAGAAACTGTGGGATGAGTACGCCCGGATTCGCGGCGACAGCCTGCGCAATGACGGCGACGGCCACGAGGCCACGGAGTTCTACCGGCAGAACCGGGCCGAAATGGACGCCGGCGCCGTCGTGGCCTGGCCGGCGAGGCACAACTCCAACGAGTTGTCGGCGATCCAGCACGCCATCAACCTCAAGTTGCGCAGCGAGTCGGCGTTCTTCGCCGAGTACCAGAATGCTCCGCTGCCCGACACCCCGCCAGACGCAGGTTTGCTGACTGCGGCGCAGATTGCCGAAAAGACAAACGGTATGGAACGTGGCGTGGTGCCGGTCGGCGTCAGTCACGTCGTGGCGTTCATCGACGTGCAGGGCACGCTGCTTTACTGGATGGTGGTCGGGTGGGAGGAGAACTTCACTGGATACCTTTTGGACTACAATTCGTACCCTGACCAGCACCGGGCCTATTTCACGCTCAAGGATGCGAAGAGAACGCTGGCGGATGTTCACACGGGTGCGGGTCTGGAAGGGACCATCTATAAGGGCTTGGAGGCATTGACGGGGACGCTGCTCGACAGACGGTGGTGGCGGGACGATGGCACTGACGTGTCAATTGATAAATGCCTGATCGACAACGGCTGGGGCCAGAGCACCGATGTGGTCAACCAGTTCTGCCGGCAATGTGGGCATGGCGCGATCGTCATGCCCAGTCACGGCCGGTTTGTGGGCGCCAGCAGCACGCCGTTTGGAGAATTCAAGCCGAGGCTGGGCGAGCGCGTGGGGTTCCACTGGACGATTTCGAGTACGAAAGGATCGCGGCCGGTGCGGCTTGTGGGCATCGACACCAATTTCTGGAAGAGCTTCTGCCACGCCCGGCTCGCAGTGTCGATGGGCGATCCGGGTTGCCTGTCGCTGTTCCAGCCCCGCGACGGCTTCGATCACCAGATGCTGTCCGAGCATCTGACGGCGGAGTACCGGGTTCCGACACAAGCGTATGGCCGGACAGTGGACGAGTGGAAGGCCAAGCCGGGCGTCGATAACCACATGCTGGACTGCCTGGTTGGCTGCGCTGTGGCCGGCTCCATGCAGGGTGCCGTGCTGTTCGGCACCGAGTCGAAGCATCAACCCAAAGCCAGGCCGAAGCTGCGGTCATTGGCGGAAGTGGCGGCGCGTTCATTCGACCCGGCGATGGGTTAAGCGGAGATGAGGGCCACCGCTGGCTGTCGGTGGCGGTGCTGCCATTGCCATTACCGCGACCGCTACCATTGGTCCGGCGGGCCTCGGCCGGGAATCTGATCAGAGAAATCAAGGTTGAGGAGTTCGTCACCGGCATTCGCGCGGCAACGACTTGGTGGGCGGCAAAGAATCGTCTTGCATCCCGCCGTTGTACAACATACACGATATCAGTAATCCTTCGGCCTTCGGCCGGCAAGCTGCTCTTTGAGGCATTTCTGGTGCGCGTACTCACCGCCGTAGTTGGTCACCCGCGGGTTATCGGGGTCGTTGTCCGTAAGAGGTTGCCCACAGATTCGGCAACTGCGCATCGCCTGTGCATCTTCGAGCGTCATGACGCCGGGCACGCATTTGATCGCCGGCCACTTGTCCCGATACGCCCGCGTTCGCTCATTACCGGCCAGCGGTTCAAAAGCACTCACGGTTAGCCTCCTCTGCGGGCACCAGCCCATCAGTTGTCCCTGCAATCTACTCGGCTTCCGCCTCCGTTGCCATCCAGCCGGCACTGAGTCCTATCGTGCAGAACAGCCCGAATCACCTCCTCATGTCACCGACAAATTCTGATGCGGGATCGACGCCGGTGACCAGCAGATGGTCCCGTGCCCGCGTGCAGGCGACGTAGAGCAGGTGCCGTTCGGTGTCGTAGACTTCTTGCAGGTCGGCGTCGTCGCCGACGGTTTCGATCCGTTCCTGCAAGGGAATGACTTCGTCATCACAAGCCATTACCGCCACGGCACGGAACTCCAAGCCCTTGGCCAGGTGCATGGTGCTGATCGAAACATGACCGCTGCTTGTTTCGACATGCTCATCCAGAATCTCGAAGGACATTCCGGACGCCTTGACCGCGGCTTGCGCCCGTTCCAATTGCGCTGCCGAACGTACAAAGACGCCGACCTCATGCGGCAGGACGCCAGCTTTCGACTGGTCCGCAAGCCATGCCCCGACCGACTCGATTTCTTCCCTTTCCGTCGCCAGCACACGAATCAACGGCGGCGGGCCGTTGAAGACGGATACTGTATCGCTCCGGTCTTCGCGGTTGCCATCCACATCGGTCACTTCCGGGCCCAGCAAGCGGTCGGCCTGCTGGCGGATTTGATGGGAAGTGCGGTAGTTGATGCGCAGGCTGCGGGAACGCCCCCGAATGTCCACGCCCAGGGATTTCCAGGAGAACGGCTGCTGGAAGATGCGCTGGCCAAGGTCACCGGCGAAGAAGAGGGCATTGGGCCGATTCACCCCGAGCGCGGCAAAGAACCGCAGATGGGCGACGCTGATGTCCTGGGCTTCGTCCACAACCGCAAAATCGAACGGCGGGTGCTTGGCTTTGGCAAGCGCAGTTGCCAGGGTGGTGAACAGACCGGCTTGCGTAGTGAGGTTTCGTGCCTTCAGTTCGCTGCGGACCTGCTCGAAAATTGACCAGAGAAGCGCTCGCTGCGCCTCCGGCAGTCTGGTCTTGCGGCCCAAGCGGGCCACATCGCGATATGCGTCCCAAGTCGCCAACTGCCAGGCATCCACCACCTGTTCCCATTCGGACAACAGGAAATGGAGGATGAATCTATGGCCCCCGATGCTTTGGGCTGCCGCGCGGACAATGTCCCGCACGGCGTCACGGCTGGCCAGGTTCACCGGCCCGCAGTGCGCTTTGTACAGGCGAAGCCCCAGGGAATTCAGGGAATGCACGTCGATACGCTCGGCAAGGCGTGGTTCGCTGCCGATCAGCCGCTTCAACTTGGTGTGAAGCGCGTTCGCCAGCGTGTCGGAAAAGGTCGTGAGCAGCACCCGTGCGTCCGGATGAGTGCGGGCCAGATGTGCGGCACGGTGCAGCGCCACGATGGTCTTG
>JBEKVL010000412.1:0-6154 GCA_049514055.1 Tepidisphaeraceae bacterium
GGCTGCACAGGCGACCATGACACAAGCAAGCATGTGAACTGAAAGGAAACCGCGTTTACACATGTTGAAACTCTCCTGTTGGTATCGTTGAACGAACTACTGGTTCTGGAAGAACTCCGCCGCATCCGCGTAGATGGAAGGCCCGGACAGGTTCTCGGTCGTTTTCTGCGACACGACGCTGGCGGCATCGCTGCTGCCGACGGCCCGGGGAAACTGAGTGCCCTCGATTCTGTCGACGTGTCCATCCGCGAAGCAGACGTTGGCGGAAGTGTTCGGCCCGCGGCTGCCGGGGTGGCGGTAGCCGATGCGGCTGTTGGCATCGCCCAGGCGTGTGACGCTCTGACGACCCATGTAGACGCCATCGGCGAGGACGACAAAACTGGCCGGGCGGCGGATGGAACCTATCCTGTGTGCGCGCATGTAGTTGCCCTGATTGTCCGGGCCGAGGCCGATGGAGCCGGAGTAGAAGACGTCGTTGGACGGTATGTCGGCGGGCGCGCTGCCAACAGGGTTGTAGGCGTTGATCCAGTAACTGACGCGGATGATCTTGTTAAGACCATACCCGGGAATCGTGGTGGCAACCTTGGGCGCGCTGTCACCACCAACGGTGGTGAACGTCATCGGCCAGTCCGTCCAGCCGCGGGGCTTGGACGGATCGCTACCGGTCTGGCCATCCTTCATCCCTTCGACATCGACGGTGTCCGGGCAGAAGAACGTGGTGTTGGTGTCCTGTTCCTTGGCGGGCACCAGGTGATCGCGGTCGAGAATGCAGGCCCAGCCGTCAAGCGGCTGAGCCGGGCCGCCGGTGACATTCGTGGTCGAGCCGGGCAGTGGAGGCAGATTGTAGGAAGGCACGATGCAGCCGTGGTTCTGATCGACATACATGACCAGTCCCTGGCCGATGGACCGGAGATTGGCCATGCACTTGACCGCGTTGGCCTGTGCCCGGGCGCGGGACATGGCCGGCAGCAGGATCGATGTCAATAATGCGATAATGCCAATTACGACCAGTAGTTCCACCAGAGTGAACCCACGGGGCGCGTGACTTGCCTGGCGCATAGACAACCTCCACAACTCATGCGGGACTCTGCCCGACAGCATCGGACCACTCCGACGGGCGGCAATCTAACCGAGGAGGTGTCCGCAGATGCAAGAACTGCAGCATCCCACGGCAGACGGAGCGGATCCTGTAGCTCCCCGGCTCCGAACGAGTTGCCCTGCTCAGGTAGAATACATAGCATCCAAGCCCGCGTCTCCGGAGGTAATCGATGCAATGGTTTGTTCTTGGCCTGATTCCCGCTCTGGCCGCACTGGCCGGAGGATGTGGAACACAGCGATCGGGGCCGCTGGTATGTTACGTCGGCCCCAACATGGTCGTCCCGATACAGGAACTCGCCCATCTCCATGAGCGGCGGAGCGGCGTGAGAGTCAGCGTTGAAACCGCGGATGCGCGGGTGCTCATCGACAGGATCGTCGCCACGCACTCGGCCGACCTCTTCGTCACGCACGATCCGTTCATGGCCGTGCTGGCGGGGCGGGGCATTGAACTCGGGCAGGTATGGACCGTGGCATCGGTGACACCGATGATCGCCGTGGCGAAGGGGAATCCGAAGCATATCCGCGGGCTGGAGGACTTGGCATGGCCGGGGTTGCGGGTGGGGCTGACGGATGCCAACAGCATTTCGGGGCAGATTATCGCCGTCATGCTGCAAAAAGCGGGCATTGCCGCGAAGGTCGAGGCGAATGTCGTGATGCGGACGAACGTCGGGCGCCCGCTCGGCGATGCGCTGATGGCCGGCAAGCTCGACGCGTGCATCGTCTGGAACGTGGTGATCTTCGATCGCCGGGACAAGCTCGATGCGGTGGACATACGCCCCGAGTGGCGGCCGACGTCCGGCGTGGATGCGGTTGTCAACAGCGCCGCTCTGGGCAGGCTTGAGTTGGACTACGTCCGCGTGAACATCGCGACGATGGGATATTCGCGTGCGAGAGATGATGCCCGCTCGTTTGCGGAGTTCGTCGCTTCCCCCGAAGGCAAGGGCGTGTTCCTCAAGAGCGGTTTTTCGCCCGCTGATCCAGACCGGCCGGCGTTGACCACGATTCCCTGATTCCTCGCGTGCGGTTCGGGCGCTGCAAGGATTGCATTTTCCTTTGTTCAACGACGTAAATTGCCGCAGTCAAACAAAGGAGCCTTCGTGCAGCAGGCGTTCAAATGCGTGTTGTTGTGTGTGGTCGCTGTGGGTCTTTGGGGCGCTGGCAATGCCCTGGCGGCGGACGGAACCGCGGCCGCCGAGAAGGGACAGGCCGTTGTCGACAAGGCCGTGGCATTCCTCAAGACACAGCAGCAGAAAGATGGTTCATGGCAGAAGACGGATCGCGAGCCGCCTGCCATTGCGGCAATGGCGCTGCGCATTCTAATGCAGGATCCGAAGGAAGGGCCGGCGACTCCCGAGGCAAAGAAGGCCGTCGCCTACCTGCTGACAACGCAGAAGGATGACGGCGGCTTCTACCGGATGATGCTGGCCAACTACAACACGGCGATCATCGTGTCGGTGCTGGCGAAGCTCGACGACCCGGCCGTGAAGGCACCGGTAGCCAAAGGAGTGGCATTTCTCAAGGCCAACCAGTGGACAGAGGAAACGCAGACCGGCAACGGTCAGAAGGCCGGCGCAGACAGTCCGTTTGTGGGCGGATGGGATTACGGCGGCGGACGCGGGCGGCCGGACTTGTCGAATACGGCGATGGTTCTGGAGGCGCTGAACGATGCGGGATTGAAGAAGGATGATCCGACCTACCAGCGGGCGCTCAAGTTCGTGATGCGGATGCAGAATCGTTCCGAAAGCAACCCGGCCGAGTGGGCCGGGAACGACGGCGGGTTCATCTACAGCGCCGGCCGCAATGGCGAAGGCAATTCATCGGCGGGTGAATACAAGACTGCCGAGGGCAAGCGGGCGTTGCGATCCTACGGCTCGATGACCTATGCAGGCCTCAAGAGCATGATTCATGCCGGCCTGACGAAGGACGATCCGCGCGTGCAGAGCGCCTGGCAGTGGATCTCAGGCAACTGGACGCTGGAGGAGAACCCGGGCATGTCGGGCATGGGCCAGGATGCGGCCAGGGCGGGGATTTTCTACTACTACAACACGCTGGGCCGGTCGCTCTCGGCGTATGGCCAGACGACGGTCACCGATAGCAAGAAAGCGGCGCACGACTGGCGTGTGGAACTGATCGACAAAGTCGCAGCTTCACAGAAGCTCGACGGCAGTTTTGCGGGTGATCCGCGCTGGATGGAAGACAACCCCGTGATCGCCACGACACTTGCCGTGCTGGCAGTGCAGGATGCGATCCGGGATTTGCAGGAACGGCCCACGAAATAGGGCCGATGAAATCGGCCGGAACCGCCTGCACAGCACGTCACATGGAGCATCGCGGCCGAGTTGGACTCCACCGGCGGGGTATCTCAGGGACCGATCTCCGGCTCGTTGAAGAACGCATCCGGATCGGGCAACGCATGGGACTTTGAGTGTGCGTAAGTGCGGGTGACGTAATCCACGTGTCCATCGGCAAAGAGGACGTTGGCCTGGCCGTTCGGGTTGGTGATGCCGGTCGCGGCGGATGAGGCGTCGGGGTACTGCTTCCGATTGCCGCGATCGTGACGCAGCCCCAGCATGCTGATGTTTCCCCACGCGCCGTGGACGTTCCAGAGTTGGCCCCTGCCATCGTTGATGGTGGGTCCGTTTTCCTCATACAGGAAAACCTTTTCGGAGGGGTTCTTAATCTGGCCGATCTTCTGTACGGAATTCAGGCCGTTGCCGTTCATGTTGTCATTGAACACGTAGGTGAAGGGATATTTTCCGGCAGCCTCGCGGGTGGCGGCCTGTTCGTCGGTGGGGCAGCGAAGCATTTTGAGGCTGGTGGGCGTGAGACGGAGGTAGGGGCCCATCGTGTACCGGCCGATATCCGCGATGCGGGCGGGTTGCCACCAGAAGGCGTCGTTGGGGTCGGCGGTGACGCCGGGGGGCACGGGGAGCGACCCCTTGTTGTCGTTGAGATACATCGTGATTCCGGCGCCGACCTGCCGGAAGTTGCTCGCGCAAGCCACGCGGTTGACGTGCTCAAATGCCCGGTTCACCGCGGGCAGCAGGATCGAGATGAGCAGCGCGATGATGCCGATCACCACAAGGACTTCGACCAATGTGAATGCCTTGTGTTTCATAGAGACCGACCGATGGCACGAAGCATAAACGAACGCGGCGAAATGGCGAAATAGATGCAAGAACATGCAATCGCCGCGTCCGCTGAAGCGAGCCCTACGGCTGTTTGCCCGGGCGCTTCACCTTTGGAGCCGATGCCACAACATCCGCCGTCCTGGCAGAATCGAGAAGTTCGCGGGCCTGGGCGCGGGTGGTGTCAGTGATGCGCTGGCCGCCAATCATCTCGGCCAGTTCCTCGATACGCTCGTCGCCCTCCATGACGCGTACCGTGGTCTGGGTCTGCTTGTCCTTCACGGCCTTGCGAACGGTCAGATGCCTTTCGGCAAAACTCGCGATCTGCGGGAGATGGGTGATGCAGAGGACCTGGTGGTGCCGGGACAACTCGCGGAGTTTCGAGCCGATGATGCTGCCGAGCCGGCCGCCGACGTTGGCGTCGATTTCGTCGAAGACGAGGACCGAAACGCGATCGGTGCGGGCGAGGATGCCCTTGAGGGCGAGCATGATGCGCGAGAGTTCGCCTCCGGAGGCGATCTTGCGGAGCGGCTGGGCAAGCTGGCCGGGGTTGGTCTGGGCGGTGAATTCGATCTGGTCCAGACCGGAGGGGAGGAGAGATCTCAAATTTGAGATTTCAGATTTGGAATTTGAAATCTGCGTCCTGGCTTCTGTCGGACTCCCAGAGGCAAACTCAACCGTGAAGACAGCTTTCTCCATGCCGAGTTCGCCCAGCGATTTCACAATCAACGGAGACAGCTTCTTCGCAGCGGCCTGGCGAATGGCACTGAGCTTCTCGCCAAGCTGACGCAGTTTCTTCTCCAGCGGCTCGATCTCCTTTTGAAGAGCCGACAGATCGTCCGTCTGCTTCTCAAGCCCCTCGATCTTGCGGGCGATCTCCTCGCGGTAGGCGAGGGTGTCGGCGGACGTGCCGCCGTATTTGTGGAGGATGCGGTTGAGGGCGTTGAGCCGCTCCTGCAACTCGGCCAGTTCGGCCGGGTCGTGGTCGAGGTGGTCGAGGTAGCGGTTGAGGTCGAAGGCGGTTTCCTCAAGGCCGATCGTGGAATCCTTGAAGCTCTTGAGGACGTTGGCGAGAGAGGGATCCAGGCCCGCCAGCTCGCCGACGACACCAACCATCATTCGCAGACGTTCGAGTACCGAACCGTCGGATTCGTAGAGTGCCGCGTGGATCGAAGTGGCGTCTTTTTTCAGCTTCTCGATATTCCGCAGCACGGATTCGCGGCCGGTAAGCTCTTCGTACTCACCGGGTTTGATCTCGACGGCGTCGATCTCCTGGGCCTGGAAGCGATACAGTTCGAGTTGCTGCTGGTGGAGGGTGCGGTTGGCCGACAGTTCGTCGATGCGGCGGCGGCCGTCCTGGAAGCGCGTCCAGACCTCGCCGTATTCACCGCGAAGAGCTTCGGCGCCGGCGAACTGGTCGAGAACCTCGAGCTGGTTGGCGGGCTTGAGCAGAAACTGGTGGTCGTGCTGGCCATGGACGTCGACCAGATGCTCGGCCACCAGTTTGAGCATCGCCAGGGTGATGGGGTTGCCGTTGATGCTGACGGAGGTCCGGCCGGAGGCGTACAGGCGGCGAGTGATCAGGACTTCGCCGGCATCGGCGGCGAGGTCCATGTCGGCGGCCGCGCCAACCCGGCGAAGGGTCTCCTTGTCACGCACGTCGAACACGCCGGAAACCCGGCCCTCGTCGACGCCCGGGCGCAGCATCTCGGCCGGGGAACGCAGACCGAGCAGGATCTCGATGGCACCGATGACCAGGCTCTTGCCGGCGCCGGTGGCCCCGGTGAAGCAGTTCAGGCCGGGATGCAGTTCGATACGGGCGTCGGCGATGACGGCGAGGTTGGAGATATGGAGTTCTCGGAGCATAGTTGATGGTTGATAGTTAGTGTATTTCAGTTGTCAGCGTCGCGGGTTCCATACCGGCTGCT
>JBEKVL010000413.1:0-883 GCA_049514055.1 Tepidisphaeraceae bacterium
GGGCCTGCTGGAAATTGATGATCAGCGGCTGGAGATGGCCGTGCAGAAACACCTCGATCGTGAAGGGGACCTTGGCGCCGGTGCCCGGCGTGTGCTGTGCATCGGGCGGCAGGAAGTTGTAGGCGGAAACAACATACACCCCGGCCGGGAAAGTCTTGCCGAAACTGGCGATCTCGATCCCTTCCGGCCCGATGCTGTTCAGGCCGACAGCGCCGCCGCTGGGCGTGGTCGGCGGCAGTTTGTCCTTCAGATATGCCTGCCACTTGGCATTGTCCGGGAAGATCGACAGCAGGAACGGCGGATTGCCGAAGGTCTCGCCCAGCGGCGTGCGGACGACGATGTTGAGGTCCGTGTAGGTTCCGTGCGGCCCGCTCCAGCGGAGCACGAAATCGAGGTTGCCGCCGATGAGCGAGGGAAGCTGCGAGTCGGGCACGGGCACGTTCGATGCGGCCACGTTCCCGAGCGTGCGGCCCTGGTGCGAGGAAAGAAACGCCAGTTCGCGGGCCTGCTGGTCGGCCTGCTGGATGGACTCGGAATGCATCGTCGTGCTGCCGAGGTTGTTCTGGGCGACGGAGGACTGGTCGGAATCGATGGTGGCCTTGCCGTCGCCGCCGAGCTTTACGGACTGATTCTTGGCGTTCCTGAAGCGGGCCACGCCGGTGAGACTGACGGCCTGCGGCTTGAACGGGGGCTGATCGTAGAGGCTGACCTTTGTGCCGCGGACAGCCAGCGTCGCGCCGGGGGAGTGAATGGTCGAATCGTGCCCGAGTCCGGCCGATTCGATGTCGTAGCGGACGCGGCCATATTTCATGCCCAGGTCCGTCTTGACCTTGTCGCTGGACCGGACTGCGTCGATGAGTTTGACGGTGCCGAGCCGATCGAG
>JBEKVL010000413.1:899-7047 GCA_049514055.1 Tepidisphaeraceae bacterium
CCAATGACCATGCCGACTTTGGCCGCTTTCCACGGGTCGTCCTCGCCACTGCGAACCTGCACGATGCCTTCCACGCCTGTGATGGTGGCCTTGAGAGACTGCCCCTGCGACTGCGTGGCCGGTGCCGCAGGCGGATCGTCGGCCCATGCCGCGCCCGAACCATAGAGCACACTCAACACCGCCGACATGAGGATCAACCGCTTCATAGTTCGCGCCGGAGTATACCGGCCCTTACTAGACAGACCAGAGGTTGCATCCGTTAGGCGACTGTCATTCGGCGGCAATTGCGTATGGCTGAAACAACGGCCAACTGCATGTTCGGAGTTCACGCTTCTAGCGTGTCTTTGCATGGGAATGCCCGCAAGACACGCTGAAGCGTGAACTCCGAACGCAGGTGTCGCGCAACGAAAAAACCCGCCGAAGAAGGCTCGGCGGGCGTCGAGATCCGGCCACGAACACTCAGAACGAAGACGAGACGTAGGGAACCAGGGCCATGAACCGGGCCTGCTTGACCGCCCGGGCGACCATGCGCTGTTCCATCGCGCAAATGCCGGTGCGCTTGCGGGAAAGCATCTTGCCATTGCCGGTCAGCAAACGCCGGAGCGTCTCCGTGTCCTTATAGTCGATGTATATCTTGCCGCTCTCACTGATCCGGGTGACTTTCACCTTCGGGCGGGTGAAGGTCTGGAATTTCTCCGAACGGTCGCGGCGTTCACGGTGCGAATCGGTCTTACGCATCTTGTACCATGCTCCCTTTATCTGATATCTGAAACGAGCCGGGCATTTTAGCCAAGGCGGGAGCAAAAGCAATACCTTCGGAAAGTCCCCGATCACCACGGGTGTGCCCACGGATTCTGGCAATTGACTTCTGTAGCCGCGATCGGTGATCGCGGCAGGGGACCGCGATCACCGATCGCGGCCACAGGCAGGCGGGTTGCCAAAATAAACGGGCAGACCCGATCACCACCCTACCACGCCCGCCTCCTTACGCGTATACTATTGGTTTCTGGACTCAAGCAGTGAATGCACGCAAACGAAAAATCCGCCAGCTTGCCATGCAGGTTCTTTTCCTGTGGGACTGCCAGCAGAATGCTGACAGGGATCTGGCCGTTCAGGCCGTCGCTGACGGATCGGATGACGCCGCGGTTCGTGAGGAAGCCGTGGGCATGGCCGCCAGCGCCTGGGAGTTCCACGCGTCGGCCGATGAGTGGACCAATCGCCTGGCGCCAAACTGGCCGGTTGCCCGGCAGGCGGCCGTCGACCGGGCGATCCTCCGGCTGGCGATCTGGGAAATCACCCACACGACCACGCCGCCGAAGGTCGTCATCGACGAAGCGATCGAACTGGGCAAGGAGTTCTCCACCGAGAACAGCCCGGGGTTCATCAACGGCGTGCTCGATGCCATCCTCAAGGAACACCGCGAACTCGCCGCGGCAAAACCAATCGAGGGCTGAGGCATGGCGTTCTTCTCGAAGACTCTGGACAAACTCAAGGGCGCCTTCAAAAAGACCTGGCAGGTACTCAACACCGACGTCGGCACCCTCTTCATCCCTGGCCGGCAGATCGATGACGCCTTCCTGGCCGAGGTCGAGGAGAAACTCATCCGGGCCGACATGGGCGTCACCCGTGTCGAATCACTGGTGGCGGCCGTCCGTGCGCAGTGGCAGGCAGGGAAGATCAAGAATGCCGCCCAGGCGCTCGACGTCATCAAGCAACAACTGGTGTCCACCTGGTCAACGGCCGACCGCGAACTGCGCTTCGCCGCGTCGGGGCCGACGGTGATCCTGGTCGCGGGAGTCAACGGCGCGGGCAAGACCACCAGCATCGCCAAGCTGGCGAATCTGCTGAAGAACCGGATGAACAAGAAGGTGATGGTCTGCGCCAGCGACACGTTCCGGGCGGCGGCCGTCGAACAGCTTTCCATCTGGGCCGGGCGCATCGGCGTCGAGATCGTCAAGCACCGCATGGGCGCCGACCCCGGCGCGGTGGCCTACGACGCCTGCGAGGCGGCCAAGACGCGCGGCATGGACGTGCTGATCGTGGACACGGCCGGGCGGCTGCACACGCAGGACCACCTCATGCGCGAGCTGACCAAGATCCGCGACGTCGTGGCCAAGCGCATCGAGGGCGCGCCGCACGAGGTGATCCTCGTCCTGGACGCCACCGCCGGCCAGAACGCCCTCAGCCAGGCCCGTAATTTCAGCCAGGCAATCAGCGTCTCCGGCATCATGCTGGCCAAGCTCGACGGCTCGGCCAAGGGCGGCGTGGTGGTGGCCATCCACGATCAGTTGAAAATCCCCGTCAAGTTCGTCGGCCTCGGCGAAACGCCGGAGGACATCGAGACTTTCGACCCGCAGCGGTTCGTCGATGCGCTGTTCCAGGGCGGGTCGTAAACGCCGACTGCCAGTAAGACTGCGCCGGGAATCCACACCAGCATTCGCATGACATTGACCGCATCCATCACCGGGCCGGTGTGGTCACTGTACAGCGCCCCGGGCATCCAGAGCGTCACGCCGACGCCGACGGCCGCGATGAACCACGTGGGCCGGCGCGTTTCCAGGGCCAGCATGGTCAGGGCGGCCACGAGGAAGATAATGGCGGTGTCGTCGTAGCCGCGATGATACGTCCAGAATCGGCCACAGATGGCGGCGATGCCGAAGAGTTCCAGCAGCGGGCGGGCACACAGGCGATACATGGTGGCCGTCGCGGCGATCAGGCAGATGATCGACAGTGCGGCGGAGGCGCGACCGGGATCGGGGATAACCCGCAACGCGAGATTCATCGGGCCGGTGCCGTCCGCTAGAAAGCGCCGGCTGGCCTCGAACATCTGGAGCGTCATCTCGGCCGGATTCACGCCAGTCTGCCACCAGATCAGACAGCTTGCGCCCAGTAGATACAGCACACAACTTGCCAGCGCCTTCCATCGCCCGCTGATCAGCAGGCACAGCACAAACGGCCCGGCGACCGTCGGCTTCATCAGCGCCAGACCCAGCAGCAGTCCCGAAACCAGTGGCCGGCCGGCACAATCCGCGCGATGGGCGGCCGCAAGCAACGCCAGCACAACGATGGTCCCCTGCCCCACGCGGAGCGTGCCGACATGCCCGCTGCACGCCAGGGCGCCAACGGCGAACAGCATCGCCAGCCGCGCGTTCGGCGCCAGCCGCGATGCCCACCACGCCAGGTATCCCAGCGCCGCAAGGTTGATCGCCGTACACCAGAGTGGAAGCATCTCCCAGGGCGGCCAGTAGAGCAGCGTGCCGATGACAAAGGACCACGGAGGATAGCCGACGTCCTGGGGAACGCCGAGGTCCGCGAACGGCCGGGAGTTCCGGCCGGTCTTTTGTTCATACGCCTGGACATCCCCCGAGCGGGCGGCGAAGCAGACATCATAGGGGTTTTGCCCGCGAAGGATGTACTGCTGATCCACCCAGCGGAGATGCAGATCGACATGGGTGGTTGTTTGGGTAAAGAGATGGTGAACTCCCGCGAAGATGTTCAGGCAGGCAAGGAGTCCCAGGATGGCCGTTGCAATCGTCGCGGCGCGCTTCATGCTCAATCCGGATATCGGTCGTTATTGGCGAGGCATGTGGCGGGTATGGGAAGGGAAGGGTTCTCGGACGTGGAGGGCCGCGGGTCTGGTGTGCCCTGCCGGACCTGCGCGAGTTGCAGGAACTGGTCCGCAACACGCTGCGGAAGAAACAGGAGGAGGCGCCCCTCGTCAGCCGCACCAGAGACAAAGCCAGAAGATACAGGGCGGATGTCAATTGGAAATCAGGCGGCGTGGCCGTAGAATCGGCCCACCAAGTTGGCGGCAGTCTCATGGCAGGAAACTCAATCAAAGATGCAACGTTGTCGATTCCCGACGGGTATGCGGCCATTCCGCTGAGCGCGGAGCAGGCGGCAAGCCCGCTGCGCCTGTGCGCGGTGGTCAAGAAACAGCCGGACCCGGTCGCCGGACACCTGGTGCTGTTGCGCGACCTGCTGGATGCCAAGGTATACATGGGCTGCGTGGTCGACACGTTGGGACGGTTGCAGCAATGGACCGAGATCTGGGTGCAGACCGTGGACGCCATCGGTGGCATGGCCAGCGTCGGCCGCGAAAGCGTCACCAACAAGGCCATGGACGAGCGGTGGATGCGCCAGGTGGAGTCGTACGAACGGCTCGAACCTGCGGCCGTGATACGCACCGGCTGGGAAACACAACATCCCCGGCCGCTGTTCTTCGACCTGGGCAAACTGGCGGCGATGAACCCGGAGGCCGACGGACAGCCGTGGGTGTTGTGCCAGAATGACCAGGTGCTGGCAGCCAAGGGACTACCGGGCTACTCGACATCGCCGCACCGCTATCTGTACGTGGAAAGCAAAGGAGGCGGTTCTCCGTTCGTTGCGATAAGCGATCATGCTCCCTTCGCCGAGGGGGTGAAACCGCTGACCGAACTTCGCGGCGCCCGGACAGACCTGATCCCGTTCAATCCCGGTGCCGGGCTGATGTTCGTCAAGGCATTCAACAACCTGAGCTACGAGATGTTCATCGACCTGACCAGCGGGGCGGCCTCCGCGGGAATTCCGCACGGGCGATCCGTGCTGAATGTCCGGCCGGATGCGCCCACCGCCGACAACGGCGGGGCCGGGCTGGCCGGCGAAGGATGGCTGTACCTCGGCAAACACGGCCGCAGCGGACGGTTGCTCGAAACCTTGCACCTGAAGCTCAAGGCGCTGGCGGACGTGGCGGAGACCGTGCGGACATTTACGCGGGAACACCAGCGTCCACTGCTGAATCTGACGGCCGACACATTCCAGGTGAAGTTGGGAGCGGCCGGGTCGGGGTTGCCGACGCTCTGGACGGCAGGCGTGGTACTGGCCGACCCGGGCGACGCGGTCGCGTTGAGCATCGAGGGGACACAGGCAAAGTATTTCATGCCGGGACGGTCGGCGACATCGTCCATTTACCGGCCGGCCGTGGCGACTGCACCGATCAGTGGGCGCTGCACCGTTCGCATCCGGCAGGTCTTGCCCGAGGCCAAGGGCGTGGTGCTGGAAGGAACGCTGGTGACGCAGGAGCGGATCGTTCCCGGCAAGAACGACCTCGTGTGGTTGCGGCTGAACATGGGAGGCGGCGGCATCGACCTTTATGCCACCCTGGAAGAGCAGACGGCGTTGGCACGCGGAGAATACCGCTTCCGGACGGTGTCGCAGAGACTCTCGCCCGAAGTCGAAACACAGGTGAAGGCCGCGCAGGGCGTGCCGATGGGAAACACGGTGTTTGAGCTGCTGGCGCAGATGTCCACGCCCTGCGACCTTTACGGAATCGCGGTGCTGGCCGTGCGAACGCTCATATCCAACGAGCGGAACTCGCTGGCCGTGGCGCTGGACGAGACATTGAGCCTGGCGCAGCAGGTGGCGGTGGAATACGACCCGGCGGTGCCACTGGCCAGGAGGATCGCGTCGATCTTCGAGCGGGACGCGCGGTGGATGGCATCCCTGGGTCCGCAGCATATCGTGAAAGAGGAGGTTACGCCGGAAGAGGCGTTTGACCTGGTTCCAGCCGAGGTCTGGTGGGACGTGCTGGGGGCGGTCCTGCGGATGATCCCGGGAGTGGGTCCGGACAGCGTGTGCATGGATTTCGGCGATGCGCCGCCGGGCGGACTGCACAAGGTGTTCGACGCCGCCTGCGCGGACTTGCAGTCGCTGCTGGTGCGGACGCGATCGTTGATCGTCATCGACTGGCGGGCCAACCGCGAAATTCACGCGGTCATTCGCGGCTTTGCCACCGGGTTAAAATGACGTGTATTGTCGTGGTGAACAGTGCTACAATGATGGAGTCATACAAAAGGAAGGAGACTGCCGTGCGACAGACAAAGTGGTTCGGGTTGAAACTTCTGGCGGTGATCGCGCTGGGGATGGTTGCGGCCGGGTGCAGTTGCACGCCGGAGATGGAATCCCGTGATGTGGCGGTGTCGCTGGACAACAGCCTCCGCGACAGCACGGGCAAGCTGAAGTCCGTGCAGGTGGACATTATCGCGGTCAACGCCGGAGAGATCGAGCGCTGGAAACAGGAGGCATTGGACACCTACTGGCGCCCGGGCGGAAGCAACTTGGCGCTGGCCCAGGACAAGATCGTGCTGAAGTTCGATGCCCTGGAAAACGT
>JBEKVL010000414.1:0-6146 GCA_049514055.1 Tepidisphaeraceae bacterium
GGTGAAGCGCTGGCCGCGCAGACGGTAGACGACGAACTTCCGCCAGCCTTTGCGATAGGCGTCACGGAGCAGGAGGGCGTCGCAGTTGTCGCCTTCGGGCGGGAACTTCTCGGCATCGATGACCAGCAGTTCCTCGCCATTGCCTGGTCCGGCGAGCTGATCGCGCGTCATCCAGTCGATGCGGCGGAAGTAGCGCGTGGCCGGTTCACCGAAGAGCGGGGCGGAGTCGAACAGTTTCTCAAGGGAGTCGTCCAGCACGCGCAGCACGCTGCTGCGCCGCTTGTCGCCCGTGTCAAACCGACGGTCGTGGATCATCGTCAGCGCTTCAATGGCGGTGGCCCGGGACTTGGCGCTGTCGGCTTTGGCGAGCACGGCATCGCAGAACCGCTTCAAGCCGCCAGCCGACCACTTGGGCAACCCCAGCACATGGTTGTAGATTTCCTGGACGCTGCCATCGTGGAGCCAGTTGCCGATCGCATCGGGGACGACTATGGCGGCATCGGGGACGGCCTTGGCATCGGCCATGTCGCAGCGCACGCCGCCGGCATCAACCTCCACAGCGCGCCCGAATTTGTCGGTGCAGGCGAAAGTCTTACGACCGGTGGCATCCTCGCCGATCGTGAAGATGAACGCGCCGCCGTCGGTGTGGCTGCCGCCGCGGGCATTCCAGTAGCGGTCGGCCACGGGGCAGAAACGGGGATCTTCTTTCGCCAAGCTCCGCAGCGTGGCGTCGATAGCCTGCTTCTCCGAGCAGATCAGCCCGATCTGCACGTCGCCGCTGCCGGCCACGGCGAACACCTGCGGCCGGAGCATGGCGGTGTCGGTGATGCCCAGCAACTGGAACTGCTTCCGATCCGGATGGCTGCGGGCGATGATGAAGAACCACGGGCCATCGGGCGAGGCGTGGATGTGGGTCGCCTGGATCTGGCGGTAGATTTCCCGCTTTTCCAGCGGCAACCGGTCAAAGTCCAACTCGGTCGTGGGCGCCAGCGCCTCGATGATGTACTCCATCGGGTATTTGTAGACGCGGTCCCAGAGGTCAAAGAGCTGCACCGAAACTTCAGTATCGGTCAGGAATTGCTGGCGGATGTTGCGCTGCTTGAGGTACTCGCAGACCGAGTGGTAATTGGCGAAGTCGCCGTTGTGGACGAGCGCTTCGTTGAGTCCGATGAACGGATGGGCGCCGCCCGGATGCCAGACGCGGCCCTTGGTCGGGTAGCGCTGGTGGGCGATCCAGACGTGCGCCTTGGTATCCTGCAGGTTGTAGTACTGAACGTTCTGCTCGGCAAAACCGACCATCTTGAAGATCGTCAGATCGCGGCCGTGGCAGAGCACAAAGGCGCGCTTTTCACCGAGAGAGGCATAGAAGGTGTCATTCAGGCGGTAGGAGTTCCGCCAGATGAATTCATCCTCGAGTTCGCGCGGCGACATCGCCTCGAGCCCGGCGGCCTCGGCGAACGTCCGCAGCACGTCCGGTTTCACGCGCACGAAATACCGCTGCACATCCGGCGGGCGCACGTCGAGCCCCGGCAGATCGCGGTAATCGTCAATGTGCGACACGCGCGTGGACAACGCCACGTCAAAGTGAGGCAGGATGAACTGTCGTTCCACCTCGGCATGCACCGAATTGTCCAACAGGGCAATCTGGATCAGATAGTGAGAATCGAGCACCTCGCGGGACACGCCCATTTCTTCCGGCACCAGCCCCACGGCCGCGATGCCGCCGCCCTTGCCGTTGCCGCGGTTCTGCATCTGGATCGACGGCTCGTAGATGAAGCGCCCGCCAACCGGGACGGTGCAGGCGAATCCCGTCACCCCGCAGCCGCCCTCCTCGGTCGACTTGCCCCTCTCGACGGGATCCGGCCCATAGACCTGCGAGCGGCTCGCCAGAAGATGTTCAGCGTGATGACTCATTGCGTTTTCGTAGTTGATAGTTGTTAGTTGATAGTTGATAGTGACATACCAATGCCACTCCCAACTCCTGTCTATCAACCATCAACTATCCACTATCAACTCCTACTTGTAATACAGCACATCCGTCCGTCCGCGCAACTCGCGGGTGGAGCGGATGCCCAACTTCGACAGCACGTCCACGATCTGCTCGCGCCAGGCGGCCAGCAGGTTAATCAGTCGCTGCGTCGCCCAGTCCAGGCTCATCTGCATCATGAGTTCGGGGTCGGTGCTGGCGATGCCGCGCGGGCAGCCCCGGCCACTTTCGCAGCAGGCGCAGCGCACGCAACCCAGGGCCACCATTTCCGCCGTGCCGATGACCACGCCGTCGGCGCCCAGGGCGATCGATTTCAGCACATCGTGCGGCGTGCGGATGCCGCCGCTGGCGATGAGCGTCACTTTGTCACGAATTCCCTCGGCCGTCAGGAACTTATGGACCTTGGGGATGCCGAACTCGATGGGCATGGCGATGTTCTTCTTGGCGATGTCCGGCGCAGCGCCCGTCCCGCCGTAACTTCCGTCGAGGTGGATAATGTGGGCGCCGGCGTAGTAGCTGCCGACGGCGACCATGTCCACGTCGCCGGGCGTTGAGACCTTGACGCTCACCAGCGCCTTGGTGTTGACTTCCTTGATCCAGTCCAGATGCTTCTTGTGGTCCTCGACGCTGTAGACGCTGTGGAACGGGAAGGGCGAGAATAGCGCGTTGCCCGCCACCGCCTCGCGCATCCGCGCCACCGGCGGCGTGTTCTTATCACCCAGCAAATGCCCGCCCAGGCCCGGTTTGGCGCCCTGGGCGTACTTGAACTCGATGATGCGCACTCGCTGCATGGTCTCTTCGCGCACGCCGAACAGGCCCGTGGCCACCTGCGTAATGACGTGCTCGTCATAGGGCATGAGCCGGTCGGGATAGCCGCCCTCGCCGGTGCAGGTGAACGTGTTCCAGGCGACCGCGGCGCGGGCCTTGCCCAGCATCGTGTGGATGCTCACCGAGCCAAAGGACATGCCGCCGCCGTAGACAGGGATGTCGATGTGTACCTGCGGGCGGCCGTCGCCGCTGCGGTTCAAATCCAGTCCGGTGTCGACCTCGCTCGGATCGATCTTGGGCTTGGCGTCGTCGGGCAGGTCGATGTGCAGGCGGTCAAAGCCCCCGCCGCTGTTGCCGCAGCGGCACTCCAGCCCCGCCGGCGGGACGTGGCCGGTGGCGGCCATGTGCCAGGTCGAGAGGATCAGGTCACTGCTCCAGCGCGCATCGCTCAAAACGTCCACGCTTGGGTTGCGCATCAGCCGCAGGGCCTGCTTCGGACATTGGTCGATACAGTAGTGGTCCGTGCTCGCACAACTTGGGCCGACGCACAGGTGATCCTGCGGTCGCAGCGTAAACGCATAGCCCTCGGGCTTGCAGTGAACGCCGTGCGGGCACAACTCGGCGCACAATCCACAGGCGGCGCAATCGGCCGAGCGCGATATCTTGTACTTCCCCAAGGCATTGCGATAGCGGTCGGGAGTGAAACGGACCTCGCGGGAGATCGTGACTGGAGCAGTGCCGCCGGTGTCCTCACCGGCGGACTTCGGCGTTGCCTGCGCCTCTCGGACTCCGCCGGTGAGGGCACCGGCGGCACTTGACCCGGCGTAGACTGCGATGTTATTTCCGGACAAGGTCACCGAACGCCTCCTTCTCGATATCCTCCAGGAACATGGCGCGCCCGACTTCGCCGCGCAGACGCCGCACTTCGCGAATGCCCATGGCCCCCAGCACCTCGATCAACTGCGAATGCCATGCGCCCATCAGGTTGGTCATGCGCTGCGTCGCGTATGGCAATTCCGCGCTCCCCAGGTCCGCCAGGCACTGCGATGAGCCGCACACGCCCTCGGGCGTGTCCCGGCACACCCTGCACCCCAGCGACACCAGCAACGGCGTGCTCACCGCCACCAGGTCCGCCCCGCAGATGATCGCCTTGGCCATGTGCTCCGCCAGGGCGATTCCCCCACCGACGATTAGCGTAATCTCGTCACGCCGGCCGTCCTTCACCAGCCGCCCGTGAATTTCCCGCAAGGCGTCCTTGATGTGCCGGCCGCGCGAGCCGTCGGCCAGCCGCTCGCAACCGTGCAGGTCCGCGTTCAGGTGGAACACCTTGAAGATTCCCCAGGCCAGGCTCGACACCCGATCGGCCGTCCCCGCCAGCAGGTCCATCCGCAACACCAGAATGGCGCGCGGGTTGATCTCGGCCACCTTCTGCGCCAGCGCCTCCATGTCGCCCGCCCCGGCCAGTTCCACCATTCGCACCCGCGGAAGCGCCTGGCGGCAGAGTTCCAATGTCCTCTCGCCGGAGATCAACGGAACCACGCTGGCAAGTTGCTCGGCGGGGATGGCGGCAACGTGCTCGGCGGGAATGACTGCCAATGTACGCAATTTGTGGGCGGATGCGGCCCGCGCCAATGACAGGACGTTGCCCGGCATCGGCCGGGCAGGCACATCCAGCAGCGCCGGCAGTTGAATCTCCACCAGGGAAGCGCCCGCGCAGGTCATCCGGCCATCAGGGCCGAAACTCAGCCGCATCGGCTTGGTTCCGATGTCCACCATGGTGCTGATGTATTCGCGGCCGTGAATGCCGTCGCGCGTCGGGCGGACGATCTCGGACATGTCCGTCCAGATCGAATCGAAGCCCGGGCCGGAAAACCGCCCGCGGTAGCCGGCGCCGGAGACGGGAATGCGTCCGGTATCGGCCTGGTTCCACGTGGTGGCGATGAGGTCCGGATTCCAGTAGTCATCGCCCATACCCAGATATTCGGGGTTCACGCCGATCGCCAGCAACCCCTTGGTACACCCTTGCACGCAGGAAAGGCATGCCTTGCAGGCGTAGAGGGTCTGGATGGCCGCCGACGGATCCCGGTTGTGTGCCGACTCGTGCTTGTAGACGTCGTAGACGCAGCGGTGCTTCACGCAGTTGGTGCAGCGCGAGCAGTCCTCGCGCCAATCAATGCTGCCGTACTTGCCCACGCGGTGAAAGTGCCCCGGCGTCACCACGGTCTGGATGTGATACTTATCAGACATGGTCTTGTCCTGAGCTGTGGGGTGGGCACCGCCCACCATTTCGCTGCCTCGTTGTCCCATCACGACATCACTTTGTCGCCCAGATCGGCCTCTTGTATCACCGCGGCCGCCGAGCCTTCGCAGCCGCCGCACAGAACATGAATCCCGCGCACGCCGGCGATTGCCCTGGCCTTGCGAGCCATCTCGGCCGCAATCGCGATGCCTTCCTTCGCCGCATCCGTCGCCTTGGCCAGCCGGTCGATCACCTCCTGGCCCACCGGGCCGTATGTCCTCTTCGCGGCCAGTCGTTTGGCTTGATCGACGCTCGTCAGCGGCAGGACGCTGGCGATGATGGCCGCCTGTTTGTCGATACCTGCGGCACGAACGGCGTCCATCCACTCACTGAAACCTGCCAAATCGAAGATCGCCTGCGTCATGAAGAACGCCGCCCCAGCGCGAACTTTCTTGCGAAGCCGCAGCAGATTAAGTTCCATCGGCCGCAGGTACGGGTGGGCGGCCGCCCCCAGGAAAAGTTCGGGCGCCGAGGCCACCTTGCCCCCCGCAAAGCCCGCGCCGGTCTCGCACATCGTCTTGATCCCCGCCATGAGCTGCACCGAGTCGATGTCGTAGGCCCCCGCGGCCTGCGAACCGGCGCCCAGCGACTGGTGTTCCCCGCTCAGGCACAACACGCTTCCGATGCCCAGTGCCGCCGCCCCGAGCACGTCGGACTCCAGCGCGATCCGGTTGCGGTCGCGCGTGATCAGCGACAGCACCGGCTGAATCTTCTCACCGGCGAGAATGGCCGCATGGGCCAGTGCCGAGCCGCGCACCTCGTCGGGGTTGTCCGCCACCACCACCGCGTCGAGCCGCGGCGGAAAGCGCGCGGCCAACTTGCGGATTGCGGATGCATCCGCGCCGCGCGTGGGCAGGTATTCAGCGGTGACGGCCAGCCGGCCACGGCTCAGCGTCTGGGCCAGATCAGTCTTCATTTTCCTCTCTCTCTTCCACTTCCGAGATCTCGTGTTCGGGCTCCTTGGGCTTGTGCATGGGGTCCGGCGGAAGCGATCTGAGGCGATCGGCAACCTGTGCGGCGATGTCAGATGCGTTCAGCGGATCCCGCTCTTTGCCTGAGCGCCGAACGCCCAACCCTGAACCCTCAGCCATG
>JBEKVL010000415.1:0-6141 GCA_049514055.1 Tepidisphaeraceae bacterium
CTCGTTGTCGAAGTGGCCGATGTTGCCGACGATCGCCTTGTCCTTCATCTTCGCCATGTCGGCGGCGGTGATGATGTTGTGGTTGCCGGTGGCGGTGATGAAGATGTCGGCCGTACCGACCCAGTTCTCCAGCGTGTCCACCTGATACCCTTCCATCGCGGCCTGCAGGGCGCAGATGGGGTCGATCTCGGTGACGATCACGCGGCAGCCCTGGCCCTTGAGCGACTGGGCGCAGCCTTTGCCTACGTCGCCGTACCCGCAAACCACGGCCACCTTACCTGAGAGCATCACATCCGACGCCCGGAAGATGCCGTCGATCAGCGAGTGACGACATCCGTAGAGATTGTCGAACTTGCTCTTGGTGACCGAGTCGTTGACGTTGATGGCCGGGATCAGCAACTGTCCCTTTTTCTGCATCTCGTACAGCCGGTGTACGCCGGTGGTGGTTTCCTCGGAGACGCCCTTGCAGCCGGCGGCCGCCTTCTGCCAGCGCTTCGGATCGGCCTTGAAGCACCTGGCGAGAAGCTTGAGCACCTCGGTCCATTCCTCCGAGTCGTCTTTCGTGGGCGCCGGCACTTTGCCGGCCTTCTCGAACTCGACGCCCTTGTGGATCAGCAGCGTGACGTCGCCGCCGTCGTCCACGATCTGCTCGGGGCCTTCGCCGTTGCCGAAATCGACGGCGCGTTCGGTACACCACCAGTATTCTTCCAGCGTCTCGCCTTTCCATGCGAAGACGGGAATGCCCTTGGGATTGTCGATCGTCCCCTTGGGTCCGACGGCAACGGCCGCGGCCGCGTGGTCTTGCGTGCTGAAGATGTTGCACGAGGCCCAGCGAACCGTGGCACCGAGTGCCGTCAGCGTCTCGATGAGCACGGCCGTCTGAATGGTCATGTGCAGCGAGCCGACGATCCGCAGGCCCTTGAGCGGCTGGGCCTTGGCGAATTCCTCGCGCACGGACATGAGGCCCGGCATTTCCTGCTCGGCGAGTAGGATTTCCTTGCGGCCCCAGTCGGCCAGCGACAGGTCGGCCACCTTGTATTCAAAGGCGGCGGTTTTCGGGGTGAGTTTCCTGGTTGCAACGGGTTCGGTGCTCAGCGTCATTGTCGGACTCCTTGGGGTGTATCCATCCTTTCATCCGGATACATTGTTGCACGAGATTCAGCGGTTGTCAACTGGCGTGGTTGGAGATAGCAGTCACGATGGGTCATGGCGGTTGGTTGCCAGGATCGATGATCGGGGCTGCGGCAAGAGGACGGCCGCAGGCGTTGTCAGCTACTCGCCCTGTATTACGCTGACAAGGTCGCGTACCGAGTCGTTGACGTGAGTTGCCTCCTGGCTCAACTCGGTGGCGGCGGCGGCGCTTTCTTCGGATGTAGCGGCGTTGGACTGGGTGGTCTTGTCCATTTCGTGCATGGCCTTGCAGATCTGGTCGATGCCGCCGGATTGCTCGACCGAGCCCTGGGCGATCTCCTGAACGAGCTGGTTGACCTGGCCCGCGGCGGCATTGATCTGCCCCAGCGACTTGGCGACTTCGGCGACGATGGCAACACCTTGTTGCGCCTTGGTCACGGAGCTTTCGATCATGTCCGCCGACGTCCTGGCCGCCTCGGCCGAACGCATGGCCAGGTTGCGTACTTCCTCGGCGACCACCGCAAATCCCTTGCCCGCTTCGCCGGCGCGGGCGGCTTCGACCGCGGCATTCAGGGCGAGCAGGTTTGTCTGGAAGGCGATCTCGTCGACGACCTTGATGATTTTGGCTGTCTGGTTGGCGGCCGACTGGATTTCGTTGATGGCCGCGCTCATGCGGGCCATGGACTGGTTACCGGTGTCGGCGGCGTCCCTGGCCTGCTCGGCCAGCGAGCGGGCCTTCTGCGCCGACTCGGTATTGTGGCGGGTCATGGCGGAGAACTCTTCCAGGGAAGCGCCGGTTTGCTCGATGGCGGCGGCCTGCTCGCTGGAGCCCTGCGCCACGGACTGGCTGGATTGGGAAACCTGGGCAGACACGGTCGAGACGTGCTCGGCGCCCTGGTTGAGGCGGCCGACAATGTGCATGATCGGGCGGATGACGGAGCGGGCGAAGAACCAGCCGGCGACGGATCCCGCGAGCGACAGGGCGACCGCGACGGTGGCCATGACATTCACGATGTTCCGGGTGTTGGTTTGGAGATCCTGGACGATTGCCGTGGCGGCGCCGGTGGCCTCTTCGGTCGGCAGGCTGGCCGCCACGACATAACTCTTTTCGCCCAGGCGGAGGGGTTCGTAGGCCACGGTGGTGTGTACGCTGTTGTAGACGTACTCGCCGAACCCGGCCTTTCCGGAGAGCAGATTCTGCCGGGTGAAGGTCGCGAAATCGCCGAATTTCGGGTCCGTCAGGTTGGTGTTGTCCTTGAACGCGAACTGCGGATGGGCGATGGCGACGCCGTTGTGGTTCAGCACCCAGGCATGGCCCGTCTCGCCGTACTTGCTCCGGCGAATGGCGGCGCCGACGATGCGCGCATCGACGCTGATGCTGAAGACGCCCTTGAACTTCCCGTCGACGACAATCGGGGTGGCGAGGCGCAACTCGGGCAGGCCCGTGTCCGCCGCGATGGCGATCCCGTCGTTGTGGATCTTGCCCGAGGCGAGTGTGGCGGCGGCCTTGAACCACCCGGTATCGGCCCTGCTGGAGAGTTTTTCGGCGAATTTGCCGCCGACGATGTTGAGTTGTTCCATTCCCTTTTCGTCCAGGAAGCGAATCTGATTGCAGATGGGCACGATCTGGCCGCCGATGTCGGCCAGCGAAGCACGATACGTCGCGACAATATCATCCCTGAGCAGCGACATCGCCAAATCCGTCATCTGCTGTGTTGCCTCGTCGGTGCAGGCGCTGATGACAATGATCCAGTCCCACTGCGGATAGTAGGTGTAGACGGCGATCTTGTTGCGGCCCTCAAAGACATAGGCCAGGACCTTTGTTTCGCCGGCTTTCTTTGTCGTCAGCACGGGCGCGAGTTGGTCGAGTTTCAGGTCGTTGACGATGTTCTTTCCCACCAGCTCGCTCCGGGGATGTATCACCAGCTTGCCGGCGGAATCGACGATGAAGGGATAGCCTGATTTTCCAACTTTGATCGCCTTCACGTAGTCGGCCAACTCCGACGAGTCCTGCTCCTTGATACCCACGAAGAGGCATCCGATAGTCTTGCCGGAGGCATCGCGCAGCGGGCGGTAGATTGTGCCGTACCAGTCATCGACGACAAACGCGCGGCCGCGATAGTCCCTGCCTTCGAGAATGGCGGTGACGACGGCGTTTTTCGTTCCGTCGGGCTCGACGGCCGGAATGAACGTGCCGATGGCGCGCCTGCCGCCGGCGGTCGCGATGCTGGTGGCGACCCGAAGCAGGTCGCCTTGTTCGTTCATTCGCTGGAATATCGTGCAGCGCGCGCCGGCGTTCTTGAGGACAGCATCAACCACGGGCGACTCGGTGGCAAACCCGGAGTTCTGCCCGATGGGTTCCCCGCCGATTCTCAATGCCGGCAGGGTGACGGGCTTGACCGCCTTGGAGAGTTGGTTCACGGCGTCCCACTTGACGGAGACGTCGGGATCAAGGCTGACCGGGCCCGTTGCATCGAGCAGCGTCCGGGCATGGGTGATGGTCGTGTCCAGCCGCTTGCCGAGCATCGCGGTCTGGACCCTCGCGGTCTGCAGGATCCCGTCGGTGATCCGGGAGAGTTCCTGATTGACTACATTATTAAACAACTGATGATTGCCATCGCGGGCATTGATATATCCTTGAACCGGGGCCGAACCGGCCAGCCGCAGGCACTGGGTTTCGGCGTCGTCGATGAGGTTCTGGATGCGATCGCGGTCGTTACGCACGCCCTGCTCGAGGAGCTGGCGGGCTTGTTTCGTAAGGCCCTGCCGTGCTTTCTCACCGGCATCTGTGCCCAGGGAATGCACCTGCCGCAGCGCCAGGCCGCCGATGAGACCGGCGGATGGAATGATCGTCCCGGCGACCAGCAACAGGAGCTTGGCGCGAAGACTCAGTTTACGCGTTCTCACGAGCTTCTCCGTAGGCGAATGCCGCTGATCTAATATCACACACCGACCAAGGCGGGATCAGGCAATAACCGACCTTATAGAACCCGGATCGTCTCCAGGCTGGAGTTACTTGAGGATGTCGATGAGAGAATATGGTTCCGAGTCAGTATTGAGCGGAGGGGCGCGACGCCTTGGCGGCGTCTCCCAGCAGGAGAGCGGGACCTTTCGCCGACGGCGCTGGTGGCAGCGGTGAAACCCGGACCTGTTTGAAGCCGGCCTGGGTGAGCAGGGCCGATAACTCGGCCGGCGCGAAGCCCGGACGCAACTGCTCCATCTGGCGACGAAAATCTTCGCGGTCGTGGGGCAGGAGATCGACAATGATGAGGCGGCCGCCGGGCTTGAGAATGCGGGCGGCTTCGCGAATGACGTCAAGCGGGCCCGGCACGTACGTCAGCACCAGGATGACCAGGGCGGCGTCGACGGAGTCGTTGTTGATGGGGATGGCGGTGAGTTCACCGCGGATCAATTCCACGCCGGGCTGGCCGGCGATGCGCTGCCGGGCGGCGTCGAGCATGGCCGGGGAGTTGTCCACGGCCAGGACGCGGGCGACGTGTGGCGCCAGCCGGGCCGTGAAGAAGCCGGTGCCGCAGCCGAGGTCGGCGACGGCATAGTCCGGCGGGAGCATTGCCAGGGCGGCGTCGAGGAGGAATGACTCGCCGTAGAGTTCGTGGCGCAGTTTGTCCCACTGCTCGGCTTTGGCGGCGAAGAAGTCGGCCGAGGCGTTCTTGCGGCCGCTCAGCACCTGCGCCAGGCGCAGTTCATCCTGGGCGAGCGTGGCCCAGGGGGCGATCTGCTCGCGTGCCAGGAGCCAGAGCCGCCGGGCCGGGTCGTCGAGTTCATCGAGAAGCATCCGGTAAAGGTGCGTCGTGCCCTGTCTTCGCGAACTCAACCATTGCTGATTGCCAAGCACCTTGAGGTGCCGGCTGACGGTGGACTGGGGCAACTGGAGGACATCGCACAGTTCGACGACGCCGAGTTCGTGGCGTTCGAGCAGTTGCAGCAGGCGCAGGCGGGTTTCGTCGGAGAGCGATTCCATCCGGCCGAGAAGTGCGTCGGGTTGAGCGGGGGTGGTGGGCATGGTTTCGTAGTTGATAGTGGATAGTTGATAGTTGATAGTGGGGTTACCAGAGACGGATCCAGTGCCAGCGCCAGAGCCAGAAGACGGCGTGGGCGGCGACGATCAGCCAGAAGACGATCATGAAGGATGTCTTGCGGCGTTTGTGGCGGACAACGGCCTGGGCGGCCAGCGCGCCGGGCCAGCCCCAGGCGAGTTCCAGGAAGTGCAGGGTTGATTCGCGGACGCGCCAGGCGCCGCGTGTGGCGCGGGACTTGTCGACGGCGTAGACGATGAAGGTGAGGGCGGACATGGAGAGGTAGGCCCAGACGTACCAGGGGAACGAGATGACGAGGGTAGTACACAGCACAGGGGCAGTTGTACCGGCATTGGGCGGGATGCGGAAGTGGTGGCGCAGGAGAAGGAAAAGTGAAGAAGGTAAAAGGTAAAATGGGGAGGAAAACGCGGAATGCGGAACTCGGATCTGGCGGCGGCAAAAAAGGCGTGCCTTGAACGAGGCGATCAAGGCGCGAGGGCGGAACCTGGGCGCATACAGGTGGGCTCCGGCAGGAGGTTCGGAGTCAGTGACTGGATTGATGTGGGCCGGTTGTCTTAGCGGTGGCCGGCGAAGGGGTTCCTGGGGCAGCGGCCCTGTGGGTGGATCATGCCGCAGACGTTGCAGCGGAGAGGTTGGGGTTGGGCGGGGAGGTTTGAAGGGGTGGCAATGGGTTCGTTTTGTGAAGTAGTTGATGGTTGATGGTTGTTAGTTGATAGTGGGGCGGAGGGAGAATTGGGTTCGATTTGCGCCGCTGGCGCGGAGTCAGTAGTCAGTGGTCCGTAGTCAGTAGCCGGTGGCGGTTGGTGGTCGTCGGTTGCGGGTTGAATGGGTTCGTTTTGGGCGGACTGGTATTTCTTGAGGAGTTTGAGGTAGGTGTTGAGGAGATTGGTGTGGTATTGGCGGAGGCGGTGGAGGGCGGCGCCGAGGGGTTCGTCGGCGGTGGGGGTGCCCG
>JBEKVL010000416.1:0-6136 GCA_049514055.1 Tepidisphaeraceae bacterium
GCAGCAGACAAGCCGTGGCACCCCGGGTCGGGACATTTGTTTCTGCGCGGCTGGTTGGCCGGTGGGCTGTCCCGGCGCTGGCGGTTTGTCTCGCTATCCTGGCCAACACCGCCGCGGCCGTGACGCACCTCAAACGAGGCACCGAAGCCCCGCCGTTCGCGCTCAAGGATCGCGATGGCGCCGACATCACCACGACCAAGTTGAAGGATCATGTGGTCGTGCTCATCTTCGGCGAGGTCTACCACGAAAAGACCCAGCAGGCATGGGCGGCCATCCGCACCGTGCTCGACGACGACCGCCTGAAGGACCAGGGCATCGTGCCGGTGGTGATTACGGCCCAGGCCGGGCAGCCGGAGGATCTCAAGGCGTTCACCGGCGGCCATGTGACGCCGAGAATGGCCCGCGACCCGGAACGGCAGGCGTTCGAAGCCTATCGGGTTGTCGCCATGCCCAGCGTGGTGGTGATCGACCGGGAAGGACGCGTGGTGTATGCGGTCGCGGGCCTGGTGCCGCGTTACGCGGATCTGGTCGCCGACTCGCTGATGTATGCCTGCGGCAAGTTGAGCGCCGACGCCCTGGAGCGTTCGCTGCATCCGGTGCCGACGACCCAGGCGAGTGATACCGACATCCGCGCCGACCGGCTGGCGCATCTGGCGTTCCAGCTCGATCGTCGCGGCCTGCCCGACATGGCCGCGGAAAAATACCGCGAGGCATTGGGCCTGAACCCCGACCACACCAGCGCACACATGGGCCTGGCCGGGCTGCTTCTGAAAACTCGGCGGCTGGCCGAGGCCGAGGCCCAGTTCCGCCTGGTGCTGGCCAAGCAGCCCGATTCACAGCAGGCATTGCTGGGGCTGGCCTTTGTGCAGACTTTGCGCGGCGGTTCGGAGCTTGACGAGGCGGAAAAGAGCGTGCGCGGCATGTTGGCGCGCAGTCCCGCCCTGGCGCGGGCCCACTACCTGCTGGGACTCATCAGCGAACAGCGCAACAAGCCGCAGGACGCGGCGGCCAGTTTCAAGAAGGCCAGCGAGCTTCTTCTGGATCGCGCCGAGGAGGAATAGATCATGGGCACGGAACAGACGAACCATGGGCAGGCCCCGCAGTGCAACCTGGGCCGGCGGCGGTTATATGAGGTTTTCATCGGCGGCATGGCGATTGCATCGGCGGGCATGGTCGGGTTTCCGATCATCTCCTTTCTGGCGCGGCCGGAATCACTGGACTTGAACAAGCCGCTCGAGGTGCCGATGGATCAGTTGAGTCCCGGCCAGGCGAAGTACGCCGAGTATCGTGGCCAGCAGTTGATCCTGCTGACCGATGCCAAGGGACCGAAGATCTTCAGCACGTCCTGTCCGCATCTGGGATGCAACGTGGCCTGGGACTCGGGGGACGCCGTCTTCCGCTGCCCGTGCCACGGCGCCATATTCAACAGCGACGGACAGGTGATCCGCGGCCCGGTGAGCACGGGACTGCGCAGCATCCCCTACGAGATCAAAGACGGAAAGATCGTGGTTTCGATCGAGGTGTGATCATGTTCTTGGTTCGATATGTTTTTGACTGGTTCGACCAGCGGTACAACCTGCGTCCGCTGATCGAGAAGAACGTCACCAAAAAGCAGGTGCCCCGGACGTTGAGCTGGGCATCGTGCTTCGGCGGCCTGTCGCTGCTGGTGTTCATGGTGCAGGTGTTCACCGGCATCCTGCTGCTGATGTACTACAAGCCGCATCCGGCGGCGGCCTGGGACAGCGTGACCTTCGTCAAGTCCAATGTCCCCATGGGCTGGCTGGTGCAGCGGATCCACGCGGTCGGGGCCAACCTGATGGTGGTGATGGTGTTCATGCACATGGCGCGCGTGGCCTACTTCAAGATCTTCCGGGCGCCGCGCGAACTGCACTGGATCAGCGGCGTGTTCCTGGCGCTGCTGACGACCGTCATGGCGTTCACGGGATACCTGCTGCCCTGGACGCAGTTGAGCTACTGGGGCGCCAAGGTCGGAACGGAGATTCCCGGAGCCGTGCCCGTGATCGGCAGCCAGATCGTCAAATGGGTGCGCCGCGGCGACAGCATCAGCGGGGAAACGCTGGGGTTCTTCTTCGCGGTCCACATCTGGGTGCTGCCGACGGTGATGGTGCTGTTCATGGGCGCCCACTTTGCGATGATCCGCCGGACGGGAATTTCCCGCCCGCTGTAAGAGGTGTGCAATGAGCGCAGACTACAAGAAACAATACAGCCCCGAGCAGCTCGAGCCGTTCTGGCCCAACGAAATCGTCAAGATGACGGTCGTCGTGCTCTGCACGCTGGCGGTGATCATGTTCTTCGTGGTGTTGCCCGTCCTGCTGGACGCGGCCGGCATTCACGGGATGCAGCATCACGAAGAGCCGGCCAACCCGCGCGGGGCCACGCCCGTGGGCATCAAGCCGGAATGGTATTTCCTGGCCGTCTATCAGTATCTTCGTTTGATGCCCACCAAGCTGTTCGGCATCAGCGGCAAGACCCTGGGCGTCTTGAGCCAGGGCGTGGTGGTGACGATCCTGGTCGCCCTGCCGTTCTGGTATCGCAAGCGGGCGGCGCAGCGGCCGGGCTGGCTGTACCGCGCGGCGGTCACGACCGGCCTGCTGGGCTTCGTGGGCTTGACCATCTGGGGCGGCTGGCCCGAGCAGTTGGTGGCGGGCGAGGAACACCTGGCCCCGATCAGCGAATACGTTCAGGCGCATCCGATGTTCTTCATCCTGATCGGGGCGTCGCTGCTGGTGTTCTATGTTCTGATCTGGATGGAGCGGCGGGCGATCCGCCAAGTGCTGGGTGACGCACCGCAGGAGCCGTGGAAACCGGAGGACCACCACCCATGAGGCACTTGACGTACTTTGCGATGTGCATGGCGGCGTTGGCTCTCGCCGGGTGGCGGGCGTCGGCGGCTGCACCCGCCGAGGCACCGGTCCCGGCTGTGGTGCCCGCGGCCGATCCATTCGCGGACAACGCCTGCGTGGAATGCCACCGCGATCTGCCGGGCCGGTCCAGTGAGATCGTTGACCAGGAATGGAAACATAGTGTACACTATGCCAACAAAGTGGGCTGCGAAGGTTGCCATGGAGGGAACGCGGCCATTCGCCGGGAGCAGTTCAAGTCGGCCGAGGAGTTCAAGAAGGCATCGCACCTGGAGCGCAACGCAGAGTTCCTGTTCGTGCCGCAGGAGGCCCAGTTCGTCAGCACGGCGCGCGGGCGGAACATCTCCTACCTGTGCGGCAAATGCCACATGTCGATCAAGGAACACCACCTGGGCAGCCCGCATGGGGAGTTCGGCCAGCCGACGTGCCTCTACTGCCACGGGCAAGGCTCGCATCGGATCGTGCCGGCGACACTGGACATCATCGACACGCGCCCACGCTCGGTGAACGGCCGATGCAGCCCCTGCCACAAAGCGGCGACCATGGAAACCGTGGCGCGGATCAAGAAGCTGCTGGGCGATACCGAGGCCAAAATCAAGGATTCCGGCGAGCAATACAAGTTTCTCGAGGCGGCCGGCTACAAGAATCTGGAACTGGAGAAGCTGCACCACCATGTGAGCGACGTCCGGACCCAGGTTCGGCAGATGTTCCACAGCTTCAACATGCGCGACATCGCCAAGCTGACGACGGAGGTCGAGGGCGTCACGGATCGCACCACGGCCGCGTTCCAGGTGGTGCAGCGTTTGCAGAAGACGCAAAGGGAACAAACCAGGGTGGGTACGGCGGCGGTGGTGTTTCTGCTCGTTTTCGCCGGCTTGCTGGTCTATTACAAACACGCCTTCCTGGCCCATGACGCGGTGCCGCCGAAACCCCACGCATCCAGTGGAATCGACGGGCAGCCGCCTGCGCCAGACCCGGATGAATCACGGAAATAATGTCCCGGTTGTCACTGGAGCGTCGCATGGCCGCCAGATTCCCGCCTCAGCCCGTTTGTCGCCTGCTGGTTGTGGCGGCCGTCTGCGCGGCAGCGCTGGTTTGGGGCGGATGCAGTCCCAAAGAAGGCTTCAATGCGCTGCGCGACTTCTTTGACATCGGCCCGGAGGCGGCCCCGGCGACGCGTCCTTCGGTCCAGGGCGTGGCCAACCAGTCGCCCGGGAACGTGAGCCGTCCGGAAGGCCCCACGATCATGTCGCACAAGCCGTTCGTGGACGGTCGCTGCCGGGAGTGCCATGAGGATCCCAGTGCCGGCAATACGATTACGATTCACGTTGAATCCAAGGTATGCCTCAAGTGCCATGCGAAACTGCTGAACGAATATCCGGTGATGCACGGAGCAGTGGTCGCACGAGCCTGTCTGTTCTGTCACGAGGCGCACGAGTCGGCCGAGCCATCGTTGCTGAGGACGCGCGACCAGTCGCTCTGCTTCCAGTGCCACGCGCAGAAACAACTGTTGACCACGACCGCCGGGCACCGGCTTGACAAGGTCGTCTGCGTCAACTGCCACAAAGGCCACGGCGGCAATGAGATCCCGTTCCTCAAACCCAGCGTGCTCAACCCGGTGGTTGTGCCGAAAGCGGACGCTGGGAAACGGTAGCATTTGCAGCCGACACAAAACCGGATTACTCTAGTCCAGACAGGTTTCGCTGCCCGGGGAGCGCTCGTTACTCCCTGTTGTTTCCGCCGGCCGCCATTCCCGATTCGCGTGTGGCGGAAGGCAGCGGGCGCGGCGATGCCTGATGCGAGGTAAGTCATGACGGAAACCACAACGGCTCCAGAGAAACGACCCGTCATCTGGACCAATCCCATAACGCTCATGGGCCTGCTGCTGGCTGCGGCGGGGCTCCTGCTTCTGGTCACGTTCTGGCTCTTCATCGCCCTCTCGCCGTCGGCCGAGAACAACCAGTACCTGGCGATCATCGGCTTCATGATCCTGCCTGGCGTCTTCATCAACGGACTGATCCTCTGTCCGGTGGGAATGCTCTTCCGCAAGTGGCGACTGCAACACCACGCGGTGATCAAGCCGATCTCGCCGCGGAGGGCCGGAATCTTCCTGGGCATCACTTTCTTTCTCATTCTGCCCGTCATCGGCGTCAGCGGCTACAAAGGCTACCATTTCACCGAGTCGGCCGAGTTCTGCGGCACCATCTGCCACAACATGGACCCGCAGTACGTTCGCTACGAGCAGTCGCCCCATGCGCGGGTGACCTGCGCGGGCTGCCACATCGGCCCGGGCGCCAGCCCGTTCGTCAAGTCAAAACTGTCCGGCTTGCGGCAGGTTTTCAAGACGAGCTTGAACACCTTTTCCCGGCCGATCCCGCCGGCCATCACCGAACTCCGGCCGGCGCGGGATACCTGCGAGCAATGCCACTGGCCATCGCACTTCTTCGGCGGGCAGCTCAAGAAGACTGTTCACTTCGCCCCGGACGAGACGAACACCCGCCACGACTACGAGGTTCTGGTCAAGGTCGGCGGCGCCAACGCGTACCTGGGGCAGGCGGAAGGCATCCACATGCACATGCTCGATCGCATCGAGTATGTCTCCGACGACCACCGGCTCGACCACATCCCCTGGGTGCGCTACAGGTATCCAGATGGCAACACGGTCGTGTTCCGTTCCGACGGAAAATCCACCAGTGAACCGCCGGCCCACGGCGCGGTGCGGCGCCTGGATTGTATCGACTGCCACAATCTGATCGGCCACGATTTCCCCTCGCCCGAGCGCGCGGTTGACCATGCCCTGTTCGTCAAGCGCCTCGATGTCTCGCTTCCTTACATCAAGCGGGAGTCGGTCATGGTTCTTGCCCAGCCGTACAAGACCAGGGAAGAGGGGCTGGCGGCCATCGAGAAAGGGCTCCAGGGCTTCTATCGCGACAAGTACCCCGAGATCTGGGCGAAGAAGCGGGAGAGTGTCGGCCGGGCCGTGGAGGCGGTGCGAGACATCTACCACGATACGATGTTCCCCGAAATGAAGGTGGACTGGCGCACCTACCCCAATCACATCGGCCACATGGAATCCCCGGGGTGTTTCCGGTGCCACGATGGACTACACATTGCCGAAGACGGGCGGCGGATCTCCTCCGACTGCACCTCGTGCCACACGTTCCAATACCGGCAGCCGGGGTCGCCCAACACGATCATCGAGAAGAAGTTCGATCACCCGATGAAGATTAACGAGGCGTGGACGGGCCTGGGGC
>JBEKVL010000417.1:0-6135 GCA_049514055.1 Tepidisphaeraceae bacterium
CCAGCGCCCGCACTCGATCCAACGTCAGGCCCCCGCTGTTGCACGTCCACGACGAGCGGACGGGGGACCGGCCCATCCACCACAATCCGAGTCCCAGGCCGGCGATCAGCATCGCCAGCATCAAGCTTATTCTCCATAACATATTCCCTCTTCCTTTCCCGTTCGCGACCCTGGCCGCGAGCCGCACAGCCCCGATCCAGAGCCCCGATCAGGCAGAGTAGAATGATTACCACGATGACGAATAGCACAACCTGCATGTTCAACTCCCTTCAACGAGTAAAGACTCCCCCGTAACCCTGCACCGCTCATCCAGCAGCGTAACCAGCGCGCCTTGGCGTCCAGCGCCTGGCCGCGTTTCGCAAACGGCCCCAGGGTTGGCCCCGAGACCGGCGACAGATCCGCCCACCACCGGCCACGTTCGTCGACCGGCCGGACCATCGGCACGCCCTTGTTGTCTTCGGTGACGACCAGCAACTTCCCCTCTTGTTTGGGATCGGGAAAGGGCTGGGATTCCCGGAACGTCGGGGCCGCCTCGGCCATCTGACGGTTGCCACGCTCCAGCGTGTCCACGGGCTGATTCAGCCCCAGAATGGTTTGCAACGTCTGCTTCACCACGCCAAAGGCCTGTTCCATCCCCAGCAACTGGTCCCAATCCTGCAGCAGGTAGGAGATCTCGCTCTCAGGCAGAGCCAGCCGTTGCTCGGTCGGCCTCAGTTCGATCTTCTGCCCCGGCCGCGCGCCATAGACGTGAACGGGAATCGCAAACTCGCCGAAGACCGTCACCAGCTGCCGGGTTTGCAGTTCGGGCAGGCGAGTCACCACCCGGCCATCCTCCAGCGACGTGGTCGGACCCTGGTCCCCCGGTCCCACTTGTTTCAGATATACTCCGGACAACTTGTGCCCCAAGGCCAGCACCGTCCACTGTCCGGAACAGGTGCCGTTCGACCTCGTGGGCCGCCGTACCCTCCGCAGCTGCCCGAATCAGCCACTGCTGAGCTTCGATCGGATCCTCCTGCACGCCGACGATCTTGAATTCCACAGTTCCTTGCCCGAACATACGCGAGCCTCCCTGCTCACAACACTTACGCTTGTTTCAACACTACTCCAAGTTGTCGGCAAGGAGGCGCTCTTTTGTTTCCCGTTCGACTCCGCGTAACCCCGTTCTTACCCAGCGCCGTAGTTGCGAGGGAGGCCGGTCACACCCAACTGAAACATGATTCCGCCTTCATATCCTGGTGAAGAACCCCACTGTGGATTGCAACACCCGATCGCGCAACGCCCGCGGTGCCTGGACGGTTTGCGACTGGAGATCGTTCAGGTTGGCCAGGCAGAAGCGGCAACCCAGGCGGTGGATGTGGAAGTCGATGTAGTCATGCCAGGCGGGGTCGAGGGTGTCGAGCAGGAACCGTCCGACGGTGCTGCGCTTGGGGCAACTTGGGCGGTGCTGTTCCCAGACTTCGGTGAGGAGCGATTCGGGGAAGTCCGGGAGGGATTCGGCGGGAGCCCCGCCGAGGCGCGCGGCCGCATCCTGTTGCAGTTGCCTCAGCCAGCGGTGCTTGAGCAGGGCGACGGCGGTTTCCTCAATCTCCAGCAGCCGGGCGATCTCTTTATTGCGAAGTTGCGCATAAAAAAGCATCTCCACGGCCTTGAGGTCGCGGAAGCCGCATTCCTCCTTCATCCTGCCGACGAGCGCTGACAGCGATTCGGCCAGAATCTCGCGGCGGCGTTCCTGCTCCTCGTCGCGCCGGACATAGGCGCTGGCGGTGAGATCGGGCGCGGCCAGATCCACGCCCGGCCCGCCGGGGCCGCTTGCGTCGGCCGAGTCCTGCACGGCACACATGTTGAACTGTCGCCCACGAAAAAAGTCAATGATGCGCCGGCGGAGGATCATGAACAGGTAGGTTTCCAGGCTGGCCTGGGCGCGATAGGCCGGCAGGCCGCTGAGAAACTGCAGAAAGGTGTCCTGCACCAGGTCGTCGGCGTCGGCCGGCGAGACCGAGCGGCTGCGGGCGAAGGCGAGCAGGCGTCCCTGGAAGCGCTCGACGAGCTGGGCCCAGCCGTCCTGGTCGCCCCGGCGGATCTGCTCCAGCAGGTATTGCTCGGCCCGGTTCAGTTCGCTCATCAACTCACCATGATAACCAGGAGAACCGCGGCGGCTATCAACCCGACTGCGGCCAGCCGCAGCCGCAGCGTGAAGTAGCCGCGGGTCACCGTATTCAGAAATAGATACACCAGCACAATCAGCAGCGACAGCGCGCCGACGGCGGCGGCGGTGCTCAGGGTGTGGGTGGCGCGCTGGTTGCGCTCGGCCAGCAGTTGATTGCAGAAGAAGCCGATCTTGTCAGGCGCGGTGGAAACCAGTACCGATCCGCGGAACACCGAGCCATACGGCATGGTCATTTCCTGGACGAAATCATCCTGGGCAAAGCGGGAACTGCTGACCGCCGCGTTGACTCGCCTGGTGAACCAGGGCTCGTCCAACTCGATGCTGCTCCGGCCGAGGGAGGACAGATGTTCGCGGACGAGTGGCCGGATTTCCGCCGCCACCGCCTCGCGGGCCTGCGCCAGGGCCTCGGTCGCGCTGGTGCATGGGGTGTGCGACCGGCCGACGATCGCCCCACGCCCGACCTGCCGCCGTGCCGCGCCCGCATCGGCAGCCCAGGGCTTGTCGATGAACTGGACGGCATCTTCGACGGTGCCCCCGGCGCCGTTGGCAACCGCCGTGACCGTGCCGTGCCGTGCGGCCGCCGGCGAATACCCCTGCACTGGCGCTTCGGCAACGACTTCGATTTGAAACTTCACGTCATCGGCGCCGGCCGGGCGCGTCGTCGCCTTCGTCTCAAGAATCTGCTGCGCACGCGGGAATGCCGTCCGCAGAGCGGCGGCGACAGCGGGCCGGATTTCTGCAGGCACCACCACGACGATCCGTGCTGGTTCGTGCCGGCGTTCGGGCAGGGTGCCGAGCGTATCGGCAATTCGAGCCGTCAACTGCGTGGCGGCCTGGGTGATGGACGGGTAGAGCGTCGCGTGCCGCAGTTGTTCGGGCGCGGGCTCGAACCCCGCCGGGACCGAAGCGATACGCGCCGGCCTCATGGGCTGAGGCAACGTATACCTAATGCCGACGTAAAGCATTACCAGGATACCCACGCCGAGCACGCCAAACGCCACGGGTCGCGTCCGCCGGCTGAAGCACAGGAGCGTGAACAGCCCGGCGCCCGCCAGCACCACCAGCCGTTCGCTAGGAAACATAATGTCCATCATCGATAACATCAGACACCTTCCTTCGGCAGCAGCGCCGGCTGAATCGGCCGTTCGCCGGGTCGCCACAGCAGGGCCATCACGCCGATGCACAGCAGCACGAGGGCGAAAATGGCGACTTCGGGCCGCGTGCCCTCGATGGCCCGCTCAAGAAACGGATCGGGGAGCAGCCTGCCGACGGTCTGGCGGACCTGCATCCAGCCGCCGCTCGGCCCATACTGCGAGAACAACGCCGCGCCAAGCATGCTTTGTCCCCAGAGGAATACGGCAATGCCGATGGGCACGCGTAACATGTGCCAGCCGCCGCCCCCGCGTCTGGCGGCCATCAGCAGTGCGGCGGCGAAGAACATTCCCGTATAGGTAAGCACATAGCAGAGAACGCGAAGGGAGCCGGGCCAGGCAGTGGAACCGAAGTGGTTGTTCAGTTGTTGCGGGATGGCGGGGTCGAAGACTCCCGTGCCGACGAACCCTGGTACATCAAGGACGGCCGCGAAACCCAGGAGTGCTGCGATCAGAAACGCGATGATCCCCGGAACGGCCCAGAGAAATCCCACCTGAAATGCCGGGCGCTGGGCCGGGGCAAGCGCGGCGGGCGCTGTTATGGGCGGCGGAGTCCACGACGGCGCCGGTTCAACGGCCACGGCCGGCGGCGGCTGGAAATCGGCGGGCGCAATCGCGGGGACGGGTATCGCCGCAGGCCGCTCGAAAGGGCGCGCAGCGTGGCGCGGGCGCACGCGGATGGCCATGATGATTGGAAGGAGCACAACCGGGAAGATTACAGAGAATAGCGCTATCAGCCATTCCTCGTCAGTCATGTGCGTATTGCCCATAATGATCGAGGCCAGCAGCACGGATTGAATACACCCGAAGACCAGTGCCGGCCGCACCAGGTAAGGCCACCAGCCGCGGAAGTTCTTTGTGCAGGCCCGCACCAGTGCAAACACAGCGATGCTCAACATGCCGACGCCGAAAGCGATGGCCAGGGCGGCATCGGTGTTGTTGTGCATGACCGACGCGCCCGCGATCACCAGCAGCATGCCGCCGGTAACCAGCGCCGCCAGCGCCGCCAGCCAGATCCAGCGCACGTAGTCGGGAATCTGCGGAAACCGCGGAGCAGCGCGCTGCGCCGGCGCAGCGGGCGCCGCGTTCCAGGCAGGCAGCGGTGGCGGCACCGCCGCCGCTGCGTCAGGCACTACCGCGGCCGGAGATGAAACGGGAACGTCCCTGGCAACCGGGGATGCCGGCCGTTTTCGCGACGCCGCCGACGGATCCCACGGCGAACCGATCTGCACGGCAATGTGGGTGGCGCAGAGGATGCCGATCACCAGCACCGCACTGCCGCCGAGGATGGCCGAGGCAAGAAAACCAAAGAGACCAGTCATGAACAGCCGGCCGAAATCCACCCGTTCGGAGCGGTTGGCCGCCAGCGCCGCCGGCCAGTCCGTCAGCATGAGCATAAGGAGAACCGCAAGATTGCTTTGCATGATGGATTGATGCGTGCTGTGCTGGATTGCAGCGTACGAGAGGACGAAAGAGGCAACGATGGAGCATACGCACGCCATGCCACCAAAAGCAAAGCGTTGCACGGCCCTGGATTCCTCCGCGAGCGAGGCGCCCATTTTGCGCTGCGCCAGTCCCACACCCAGGAACGCGCCGAGCGAGGCCGCAAAGGCGACGAGCACAACGGTGGGGACGTCGCCGGCGGGGCCGGAGAACACGCCCGTGCCGATGCTGATGGCGGCGAGCGTGATGATCGCCAGCAGCCGGCGCTGTCGCCGGGGAATCGGATCACGGGTATCGGCCACCGCCAGTTCCGGGTTCGTCGCCGCCGGCTGGTGTCCATGTCGGGCCCGGAAACGCGATTTCACGCCCCGCAGCCGGTCAGTCACATGGGATACCTGATTGCCCACCCGGTCGGCCAGATCACCCATCCGCGACCAGGCGTCGCTGTCACGTGCCGGAAATTCCTGCCTCGGGGTTGCGCCGGAAATGCCCCCGCCCGACGATCCTCCGCCACCGGCCACCACGCGCTCGGCCACCCGCGCCGCGACCATGCTCAGGCTGTCGGGCGAGAAGCAGGACATGCTCTGCCGCACATGCTCGGAACCGAAAACCGCCTCGACCATCTCCTGCACGCTTTGATAGCGCTGCGCCGGGTCTTTGGCCATGGCCCGCCGGATAACCGTGGCGAATGGTTCCTCGATGCCGCTCACCTCCGGCTCGGCCGTCATGTGCTTCATGAGAATCTCGCCCGCGCTGCCACCGAGATAGGGGGTCTGCCCCGTCAGCATTTCGTAGACCATTGCCCCCAGGGCGTAGATGTCGATGCTCCGGTCATACCGCCCCGCGCCGATCTCCGGCGCCATGTAATGCACCGTGCCGACCGTCACTGTCTGCTCGCTGCGATGGTCGGCCGCGATCGTCTTGCTCAGCCCGTAGTCGCCGATCTTCACGCAGCCGTTTTCGTAGAAGATATTGCCGGGTTTGAGGTCGCGATGCACGATCCCGCAGTCGTGGAGGAACGTCAGCCCCTTGGCGATCTCGCGCAGGAAGAACGCGGTCTTCTGCGCCCCGATGCCTGCCGGCGACTCATCCAGGATCTGCCGCAGCGACGGCCCGGCCACGAATTCCATGATGACAAACGGCGTATGCTCGTCGTTGTAGCGCACATCAAAGATCGTCACCAGATGCTGGCTTTTGAGGTTCATGCATTGGCTGACGCCGCGCAGCTCGATCTGCTCGTAGCCCTGGATGGCCTTCAGCGCCACCTCGCGGCCGCTGTCGCTGACGGCGTAGTAGACCTCGCCGAAGCCACCCCGTCCGGCTCCGCGCTGAATGGTGTAGCCCTCCAGCGGGCGGTCGCCATGTTTGTATCTG
>JBEKVL010000418.1:0-6128 GCA_049514055.1 Tepidisphaeraceae bacterium
CGTCGTCTTCAGCGAACCGGTGACGGGCTTCACAGGCGCCGGCGTCACGCTGGGCGGCACCGCCGGCGCAACCACGGCGGTGGTCACCGGCAGCGGCGACACCTACAACGTCGCCGTCACCAACATGACCCAGAGCGGCACCGTCATCGCCACCATCCCCGCGGGCGCGGCCGTGGATGCGGCCGGCAACACCAGCCTTGCCTCCACCAGCACGGTCAACACGATCACGTTCGCGAGCCTCGGCCCATCGGTCACCATCAACCAGGCTGCGGCCCAGGCCGACCCCACAAATGTGGCGAGCATCGACTTCACCGTGGTCTTCAGCGCCCCGGTGACCGGCTTCACCAACACCGGCGTGCTGCTCGGCGGCACGGCCGGAGCCACCACGGCCGTGGTCACGCCCGTCGGGGTCAACGGCGACACCTATATCGTCACGGTGACGGGGATGACGCAGACCGGCACGGTCATCGCCACCATCGCGGGAGCGGCCGCCACCGACGGCGGCGGCGACGGCAACACCGCCTCGACCAGCACCGACAACACGGTGACGTACGACATCACCGCCCCCGGCGTCACGGTCACCCTCGCTCCCGCGCAGCCTGACCCGACCGGCGCCACGCCCATCAACTTCCGGGTAACCTTCAACGAGCCGGTCACTGGATTCACCAACGCCGGCGTGACGCTCGACGGCACGGCTCCCGGAACCCTGATCGCCGTCGTGACCCCGGTCGGAGTCAACGGCGACACCTACAATGTCGCGGTCAGTGGCATGACCGGCCCCGGCACCGTCAGCGTCTCGATCCCCGCGGATGCGGCGCAAGATCTGGCCGGAAACAGCAACACGGCTTCGGTGGACGTTGCCAACACGGTTAATTTCGACAACGTCGTGCCGAACGTGACGATCAACAAGGCGGTCGGACAGGCAAGTCCGACCAACAACTCACCCATCAACTTCACCGCGGTCTTCGACAAACCCGTAACCGGATTCACGGGCGCCGACGTCGCGCTGGCCGGCACCGCCGGCGCGACGACCGCGGCGGTCACCCCCGTCGGCGTCGATGGCATGACCTACAACGTCGCCGTCAGCGGCATGACCGGCCCCGGCACGGTGATCGCCACCATCCCCGCGGGCGTCGCCTTGGACCTGGCCGGCAACGGCAATACCGTCTCGACCAGCACCGACAACACGGTGAACTTCGACAACGTCGTCCCCACGGTGACCATCGAGCAGGCCGCCGCCCAGGTCGATCCGGCCCATCTCTCCCCGATCAACTTCACCGTGGTCTTCAGTAAACCCGTGAGCGGGTTCACCAGCGGCGGCGTGGCGCTGTCCGGCTCGGCCGGTGCCACCACCGCGGTCGTCACCGGCGCCGGCACGACCTACAACGTGGCCGTCAGCGGCATGACCGGCCCCGGCACGGTGATCGCCACTGTCACTGCCGGCGCGGCGAGCGATGCCAGCGGAAACGCCAACCTCGCCTCCACCAGCGTGGACAACACGGTGACGTTTGACAATGTGGCGCCTGCCGTCACTGTCAACCAGGCCGTCGCCCAGGCAGACCCGACGGCGGTGGCGTCGGCCGACTTCACGGTCGTCTTCTCCAAGCCCGTAACCGGGTTTACCAGCGCCGGCGTGGTGATCGGCGGCACCGCCGGCGCCACCACCGCTGCCGTCACCGGCGCCGGCACGACCTACGACGTGCAGGTGACGGGCATGAGCCAGACCGGTACGGTCATCCTGACGGTCCCGGCGGGCGTGGCGACGGATGACGTCGGCAACACCAACAACGCCTCGACCAGCACGGACAACACGGTGACGTACGACATTACCCCGCCGGCGGTGACCATCAACCAGGCCGCCACCCAGGCCGATCCGACCAACGCCGCCAACATCCGCTTTACGGTCGTCTTCAGCGAGCCGGTCACGGTATTCACCGGCAGCGATGTGCTCATCAGTGGGACCGCCGGCGCCACGACCGCCGTCGTCACCGGCGCCGGCCCGACCTACAACGTCGCCATCAGCGGCATGACCCAGAGCGGCACGGTGATCGTCGCCATCCCCGCGGGTGCGGCCATCGACGCGGCCGGCAACCCCAGCCTCGCCGCCACCAGCATCGACAACACCGTGACCTATGACAATGTCCGGCCGACAGTGACCATCAACCAGGCCGTCACCCAGCGCGATCCCACCAACGAAGCCGCCATCCACTTCACGGTCGTCTTCAGCGAGCCGGTCGTCGGTTTCACCGGAGCCAAGGTCACGCTCGGTGGGACGGCCGGCGCAACCACGGCCACAGTCGTCAGCGGCGACGGCACGACCTTCGACATCGCCGTCAGCGGCATGTCGCACGTGGGCACGGTGACCGCCCGCATCCCGGCCAACGCCGTGACCGACCCGGCCGGAAACAACAACCGGGCCTCAACCACCACCGACAACACCGTCAATTTCGACAACGTGCCGCCGAGCGTGACCATCGACCAGGCGGGCGGCCAGATCGACCCGACCAATGCCTCGCCGATCAACTTCACCGTGGTCTTCAGCAAGCCGGTGACCGGCTTCGATCAGAGTGGCGTCGCCATCGGCGGCACGCTCGCCGGAACCAAGACGGTGGTCGTGACCGGCAGCGGCACCACCTACAATGTCGCCGTCAGCGGGATGAACGGGATCGGCACGGTCACCGCGACCATTCCCGCGGGCGTCGCCACGGATCTGCCCGGCAACGTGAACAACGCCTCGACCAGCACCGACAACACGGTACTGTTCGACAACACCCCCCCTGCCGTCACGATCGGCCCGGCCCTCGGGCAGGCACAGTCGACCCGGGCGCTGACGATCAACTACGCCGTCGTCTTCAGCAAGCCGGTCACCGGTTTCACCAGCAGCGATGTGGTCATCGGCGGCACGGCCGGCGCAACCACGGCCGTCGTCACCGGCAGCGGAACCACCTACAACGTCGCCGTCAGCGGCATGGCACAGGATGGGACGATCGTCATCACCGTGCCCGCCGGCGTGGCCGTTGACGCCATCGGCAACCTCAACGCCGCTTCGACGGGCGCCAATGACATCGTCACCTATGACACAACCTCCCCAACCGTAACCATTGACCAGACCACCTGGCAGGCCGATCCAACCAACGCCCCGGCCATCCACTACACCGTCGTCTTCAGCGAGGTCGTGGGCGGGTTCGCCGGCGACGACCTGGTGCTTGGCGGTACGGCCGGGGCAACCACGGCCGTCGTCACCGGCATGGGCACAACCTACGACGTCGCCGTCAGCGGCATGACCCGCAGCGGCACCGTCATCGCCACCATTCCCGCTGGCTCGGCAACCGACGCCGCCGGCAACCCCAGCCTCGCTTCCTCCAGCACCGACAACATCGTGACCTACGACACCGTCGCCCCGACGGTGACCATCAACCAGGCGGCCGGACAGGCCGATCCGACCGAAGACTCGCCCATCAACTTCACCGTCGTCTTCAGCAAACCCGTCACCGGCTTTGGCCCGGCCGGCCTAGTCCTCAATGGCTCGGCCGGCGCCACCACGGCCGTCGTCACCGGCAGCGGCACCACCTACAACGTCGCCCTGAGCGGCATGCAGCGGGCCGGCACGGTCATCCCCAGCATCCCCGCCTGGGTCGCCACCGACGCCGCCGGCAACCGCAACGCCCCCTCCACCAGCACCGACAACACCGTCTTCTACGGCGACCTGCCGCCCACCGTCGCCGTCCAGCCCGCCAATGCCCAGGCCGACCCCACCAACGCCGCAACCATCAACTTCACCGTCGTCTTCAGCAAACCAGTCACCGCCTTTGACGCCGACAGCGTCATCATCAGCGGCAATACCGGAGCCAGCGCCGCCAGGGTCACCGGCAGCGGCACCACCTACAACGTCGCCGTCAGCGGCATGTACCAGACCGGCACGGTCGCCATCGGCATCGCGGCCGGCGCCGCCCTCGACGCCGCCGGCACCGGCAACGCCGCCTCCGCCGTCAGCAACCCCGTGAACTTCGACCTGCGCCTCCCCTCGGCAACCCTGCACGCCACCACGCTGACCAAAGCCTCGACCAACCGATATGCCTTCTCGGTGACCTACACGGATAACTTCGCCATCAACGCAGCCACGATCGGCAACGGCAACATCATCGTCGCCGGCCCCAGGGGCATCAACTACCTGGGCATCGCCAGGTGGATCGGGCCCGCCGGCGGCCTGGCCAACGCCCCGTCGGTCACCGCCGCCTACAGCATCGTCCCGCCCAACGGCGCCTGGGACGCCGCCGACAACGGCGTCTACACGGTGATCCTCCAGTACAAGCGCATCGCCGACGTCGCCGGCAACCGCATCGGCCTGAAGAAGACCGGCACGCCCCTCGGCACTTTCCGCGTGAACATCCCCCGCGCCAGCCGGACAGTCCGCACCGCAGTCAAACCCGCCATCACCATTGCCGCCGCCATGATCCAGTCCCCCCAGCCCAGCCTCTTCGCCTCGGGCGGCAAGCGCATCGGCGCCGATGTGTGGGATTGAGCCGATGCAGCAAGACAATCACGCAGATAAACCGCCTCGCTCGCCCTGTTCGTGCGGTTCAGGTTCCTGTACTTCCGCCGCATCCCGCGAAACGACACGCGTGCTGATGAGTTGATCGATGCTTCACCCGTTCACAGGTCCGCGCCGACGCCGGATGGAAATGAAGATCAGCAGCGGACCCGCCATCGCCAGGCATGAGGGCAAGGGAACGTCAACCCAACCCCAGGTCACCCCTTCGTCGGCGACCGTCATGGAGTGGTTGTTATTCGCGTCGACGACATCCCAGACTGGAATCGTCCAGAAATGCATATAGGAAGGGCAAGGGCTGTCCTGGCTCGCGCCATCGTGAAAATCGGGTGGCACTGAGAAGAATTGACCCGGGTTGGCATTGGAGTCATAGAATGGACCAGTCCCGGGAGCCTGGTCACCGTTGTCCATCTGCCAGTATCCAGGAAGTCCCGGAATCTGGTAGCCGAATGCCTTACCCCCGTTCTCGGAACTTGGGAAAGGCTGACTCTCATTGATCAACTGCAGCCAGTGGTTCGGTGGGGGAACCGGCCCGCCCACCAACGTAAAGTCAATCGTCTCGGTCACGAGTTCGGCCTCCACGCCGAGCGTGTACTTGGTCACATTGAAAGTCGCGTTCCCGAGGAGCATGACACCGGTGAACTTCCACTGGTTAACATTGAACCCCTGAGCTTGGGAGGTGGCGGACAACTGGGGCCACCAATCGACGAACCCGCTCTCTTTGGCGACATCTGCGATGACCCAGTCACCATCCGGCTCCTGCACTTTCGGGGGAGTTGCCGTCACAGGAAGGGCAGCACCGCCAGCTTGAAGAACCAAAGTAGTAACCATCACGGTGAAAACCGCGAGCCGACCGAGCATGATCGCACTTCGTTGTGGGTGAAGTAATCTCCAATCAGTAACACTTCCCGCTCCATCCGCTGCCCCGAGCGCAGCGACCATTGAACATGGCCTCAACATGACACTCTCCTATCCGCCCGACCAGACTTGCGATGGCCGACGGGGAGTCTGGGCGCAATCTCCGCAGCCAAGACAAAGAAATGAACGATCGTTCATGATACCGCGTGTATCCATTGGCATTCAACAAAAATCCAGTGCCGTCAGCGATTCCGCGCCAGGCCTTTTCGGACCCCTGTTTTGCCGAGGTTGCCGCCGTTTTTTCCGGCCGAGCAGATTCGCAGTCCCTATTTTGACATGGGGAAGGCAGTCGAAATGGTCTTAATGATGTCGTTAATAGCCGTTTTGCTGGCATTGGCGCAATGGCAGAAGTTCCCCGCCCCGGTTCCAGACTGTCCAACCGGTTCCGCCCGGCCTACGGCCCCCGCGGCTGAATCGGCAGCGTCACGCACAAGTCCGTGAGAATCTGCCGGGCGATGGCCAGCGTGTCATACAGCTTCTGGACCGCCGGCTTGAGGTTCCGCTGGTAAAAGGCCACGAACAGATTCAGGGACAGCAGTAGCCAGAAGATCAGGATCGACTGCGGATCGTGCTTGTACACATGGTCCCCGTTCCAGCGGTTGACCGGTTCGTTGAAACTCTCGTTCTCGATGCTCCAGCGCGAGTGCCCAGGCGACACAGG
>JBEKVL010000419.1:0-6124 GCA_049514055.1 Tepidisphaeraceae bacterium
AGGAACTCGAGAACCAGGCGAAGCAGGGGGTGGACTACTTCACGATCCACGCCGGCGTGCTCCGCGAGCATCTGCCCTACGTGCGCAAGCGGCTCATCGGCATCGTCAGCCGCGGCGGGAGCATCCTGGCCAAGTGGATGCTGCACCACGGCAAGCAGAACCCGATGTACGACCTGTTTGACGATATCTGCGACATCATGCGCGAATACGATGTCAGCTTCTCCCTCGGCGACGGTCTGCGTCCCGGCGGCTTGGCCGATGCTTCCGACGAGGCGCAGCTTCGCGAACTGGTGACGCTCGGCGAACTGACCGAGCGGGCCTGGGCCAAGGGTTGCCAGGTCATCATCGAAGGCCCCGGCCATGTGCCCTTCGACCAGATCGAATACAACATGAAGCTCCAGCGACGCCTCTGCCACGGCGCGCCGTTCTATGTGCTCGGGCCGCTGGTGACCGACATCTTCCCCGGTTACGACCACATCACCAGTTGCATCGGCGCCACCGCGGCCGCCTACCACGGGGCGGCCATGCTCTGCTACGTCACCCCCAAGGAACACCTCGGCCTGCCCAAGAAGGACGATGTGAAACAGGGATGCGTGGCCTACAAAATCGCCGCCCACGCGGCCGACGTCGCCCTGGGCATCCCCGGCTCGCGCGGCCGCGACGACGAACTGACCAAGGCCCGCGCCGCCCTTAACTGGCAGAAGCACTTCGACCTCTCCTTCGACCCGGACCTCGCCCGCGCCTACCACGATGAAGACCTGGAAGTCGACACCGATTTCTGCGCCATGTGCGGCCACGACTGGTGCTCGGTGCGCATCAGCAAGGAGATCAACGAGTTCTATTCCGGCAAGGACGCCGCCGCCCAGCCCGAGAAAAAGGCCATCGCCTCTCCCGGCGTTTCCGCGGCCGGGGTGGAGATTCTCAAGCAGCGCGGCGTGCTGAGCCAGGCCGAGATTCTGCGCCTGGCCCACAAGGGCAAGAAGGCGGCGTGCCATAGTGATGTGGTGAAGGATGAGGAGAAGGCGAAGCTGGTGCAAGTCAGCACGCTGAAGGCGCATGGGGTGGTGGTGAATGAGGCGGGGTTGTGAGGTGATGAATGGGTCCGCAATGCGCCGCGAGTGCATATTGCCGGGTTATCTGTTGCGGACTAATATCGAGGAGTGACGATCCGCGAACTCATTTGGCCTCGCGACCGTGTCGACCATATCGCGCGCCATGGCGTGACGCCGGATGAGGTGGAGCAGGTGTGCCTGGGCCGTCCAATGGTGCAGCGAGCCAAGTCTGAAGGAGACAACCCGGTGTACTACGTGCGCGGCCAGACCGCCGAGGGTCGCTATCTGTTTTGCGTTGTTATCCGGCTTCCCGATGGCAAGGGATATCCGGTAACCGCGCGGACGATGACGGACAGGGAAAGACGCCGATACCGATAATGGAGAAATCAATGAAAGCTACAAAACCTGGAAAGTTGCCGGAAACCGATTCGGTTCAAGAACTGGCTCATTTCTGGGACACGCACGATCTGTCGGACTTTGAAACCCAGCTCGATGAAGTGCGCGAGCCGGTATTCGAGCGGCCGACGGTGATTCCGCTTCACTTGGAGTCGGCCGAGGCCAAAGTGTTGAAGCGTATGGCGCGGCGGAAGGGAATCGCGGCGGCGAAGTTGATCCATGGCTGGGTCGTGGAGAGATTGAAGGCGGGGTGAATTGGACGGGATTGCAGGGGACGGCACGGCGATATAATGTCGAGGCAACGCATGAGGAGACCACGATGAGTACCGCAGCATTTCCACCGCCGGCGCGGATTCGGCTGCTCCAGTCGGCCATGCGTGTCACGGTCGAGCAGTTCCAGCGCATGATCGAGACCGGCATCGTGCCGGAAGATGCCACCAAGGAACTTCTTGACGGGGTGATCGTTCCCAAGGATCGGGGCAATCTGGGAGACAATTCGATGGGTCATAGTCCGCAGCATCGGCTTGCCATCAGAAAACTCATGTTCCTGGCCACCAGAATCGAGAGTGGCGATCACCACATGCAGATTCAGTTGCCGATTGTGCTGTCGGACATCAGTGCTCCCGAGCCGGACGGGGCGATTGTGATGGGTACGGACGCGGACTATGGCGATCGTCTTCCGTCGGCAGCGGACGCCACCTGCGTGATCGAAGCTGCCCACAGTTCGCTTGAGCGCGACACCGAAACCAAGCTCCCGCTGTACGCGGCCGCGGGGATATCGCAGTATCTCGTTGTCGATTTGCGCGAGAATCGTGTCGAGGTTCATGTCGATCCGGATCGGCAGGCCGAGACCTATCGTTCTAACACGATTGTAGTCAAAGGCCAGCCGATTGTCCTGAATCTGGGCGGCGGTCAGGCGTTGACGATTGACGCGGGGGAAATCCTGCCGTGAGCGATTGAATGTGGAGCGGATGAGAATCGGGAGGCTTGCCATGGGATTGACCGTCTACTGCGAACTGGCCATCAAGACCGACGCAGTGAAGGCCCGCAAACTCGTGGCGCGGATGCGAGAGTTCGCTTGCCGGCTGCCGTTTGATTCGGTGAGCGACATCGAGGAGTACGATCCGCCGGATGGACGGTTCGTGTCAGGATCGATGAGTGCGAGCGGCTGGGCATGCGTATGAAAGTCCGGGATGACGGCAAATACAACCTAAAGCGAGAGACCGGGGCCGGCTGCTCGAGGAACTGGCGAAGATGGATGAACTGGTGGCCGGGGTTGTCGGCTCGTTGGGAGATGCACTCGGCAGGCATGGGGCGGCGGACGCTGGGGGGTTTGTGGCGCCGATAAAGGAACGGCCCGATTATGAGCATCTGGAGGCGCGAGGAGAAAAGCGGCTGCGGGATATTGGCAAGCGCGGACGGCGGAAGGGGGGCGAGTGACGTTGCGTTCGGAGTGTACGCTTCAGTGTGTCTTCCCGTGCATGCACCTGCCAGACACGCTGAGAGCTCCGAACAGGCCACGATTCACGAGCCCAGCTTCGGGACGGTGATGACCATGACGCCATCATCCTTTAGTTGGCCGGGCAGGTCCATTCGCTTTCCGGCGACTTCAACCGGGATAACCAGCCGCGAGGCGTTGGTCTTGTCCGCGTAGGGCGGATAGACGCGGAGTTGACCGGACTGTTCGCGGACGAGGTAGTAGGTCGAGGCCTGGCAGGTGGAGCGCAGCTTCTGGGGATTGGCAAAGAGAGATTTACGCTCGTAGACAAAGCTGTGTTGCGTTGAGCCGCTCCAGACGATCGCCACCGTCACCTGGCGGCCGCCGGGTGATGTCATTGGTTGAAAGAAGACGACTGGCCGATTCATGGGGCCGCTCAAGGAGGGAGTGAGCTTGTTCCATTCCTGCCAGCACGACTGCGTCCGCAGCAGGACGGCGTCGGCCGTGCGATTGGTGGTCGCGCCTGGAACGAGGATGTAGCGCGGATCGGACTTGAGGCGATTGACGTCCTCGGGGACGCTGGAGTAGACGACCTGATCGGCCGGCAGCGACAGATGGGCGCATTGCCACTCGCGAAAGCGGATCTGGGCCTGCGTTGAGATCGCCCCGCGATAGGCGATGGCCAGTCCGGCAATTAGGAGTAAGACGGCGGCTAGGATCCACTGCCGCACCCGGCTTCGCGGCCGGTTGGGAGCATAATCGAGCACCAGTGTGGGTGTGGCCGTGGTCATATCGGCTCCAACACTATATACCGGCGAGAGCCCAGTGTGTGGCGGCCGAGGACGGGCATTTTCCCGCCATTGCCGGAAACAACATTTGCACTTTCGGGACGCGACGGGAGGTATTTCAACCCAGTAATCGCACAAGTGCGTATAAAGCGATCGCGTGTGTCAAGGCGCAGAAGACGCCAAACGTCATTGCTTCCCAAGCATCGATCTCGAACATCAGCATCAGCAATCGGCCCAGCAGGAGCGCTCCCAGGTATCCGCCGGCTGGGATGCAGCCGTTCAATCCGTTGCAGAAGACGATGGCGGCGGCGAGTTTGAGTGCCGCGCACCACATTTGTCGTCGCGTGGCGAACTCCAGATGCCCGCGATAGCAGCCCACGGCGAGGCCCAGCGCGGTTTGCACGGCCGCGGTGAAAGCCAGGGCTCCCATGGCAAATGCGGCCGGGCGTCTGCCCTTGAAGATGCCGAATGCAACGCCGTAGACAAGCAATCCCAGGACGAGGAACAGCAGCGGGAGCAGGAGTCTCCGAAACTGCTCCTCGGCGGAGATCGGCTCTTCAACCACGGGGCTTTTGTAGTCGAGCTTGTTCATTCACGAACCCGCGATCACTGGGCCTTGCCCACCAGTGGCGGCTGTTTGGTCTGGCCGAAACCGACATTCGCCTCCGCAGTGAAACGCACATCGTCTCCGGAGAATTGCAGGGTGGTGGTGACGATGAACGGGGTTTCGTAGAAGCAGACCTTGGCCGTGAACGTGTCGTCGGCAGTCCAGGCGCCGCTGGCGGCGGCGTGTTGCTGGGGTAGTGTCGGCCAGGCGACGCGGCCTTTTTGCCATGTGCCCCGGCCGCAGGCAATGCGCTGCTCGACGCCGTCAACGCGCGTGACAAGCGTGATGGGGCCGTCATTGGCGGCGGTTTCGAGCGCGATGAATTCCAGCTTCCGGTCGTTGGCCGGGAAAATGTACTTCTTGCCGTAGACTTTGGCCGGGGTTCCGGTGCCTTGCTCCGCGCGCACTGACAGGGCTTTGAGCGTGTCGGTGAGTCTGCGTGCGGAGGCGTCGTCGGCGGGCAGGGCCGCAGGCTTCATGGCCGGGAGCAGGTGTTCCCAGATCAGGTTCATGACGGCCTGCATGTCCTTCACGCCGCTGGTGATGACGATGACGGCATCCTGCTCGGGGAGGACGACGCAGTATTGGCCGAAGGCGCCGTCGCCGCGATAGGCGCCGTTGCGGCAGCGCCAGAACTGGTAGCAGTAGCCCTGGTCCCAGTCGCTCTTGGGGTTGCTACCGTTGGAGGTTTGCCGGGTGGTGGCCGCCTCGATCCAGGCTTCGGGCACGAGTTGCCTGCCCTGCCACTTGCCTTTTTGCAGGTAAAGTTGGCCGAAGGAGGCGATGTCCTCGGTGCGGATGGCCAGGCCGGACCCGCCGAAGGAGATGCCCTGTGGGCTGGTTTCCCATGTGGGTTTGTCGATACCCAGCGGCTCGAAGAGGCGAGGCCGGAGGTAGTCGAGCACGGTCATGCCGGTGACCTTCTGGACGATGGCCGAGAGCATGTAGGTGCCGGAGGTGTTGTAGAGGAAGTGCGTGCCGGGCTTAAAGGGGACGGGATGGGCCAGGAAGGTCTTGACCCAGGGCTCGGTGTTGGTTCGCGGCGGCTCGGTCTGCTGGCCGGTGTTCATGCGGAGCAGGTCGCTGACGCGCATGGACTTGAGGTTGTTGCTCGGATTGGCCGGCGCATCATCGGGGAAGAACTTGAGCACTTCATCGTCGAGGCTGAGCTTGCCTTCGGCGATGGCCAGCCCGACGGCGGTGGACGTAAAACTCTTGCTGAGCGAATAGAGCGAGTGGGGCGACTGGGCGTCGTAGGGCGACCACCACCCTTCGGCGACGGCCTGGCCGTGGCGCAGGAGCATGAAGCTGTTCATGGCGTCGATCTTGTCGGCCGCCTCGATGAAGGCGAGGATGCCTTGGGAGGAAACGCCCTGGGCTTCCGGCGTGCTGCGCGGCAGGTTGGCCGCGAGGCAGAGAGAGGCATTGAGGGCGAGCAGTACGATGATGGAGAGAAGTCTCATGATTGTAACCTCGGAAAGACGGTGGGGATGATAACGCGGGATGGGTGTGGGGCGAAATGGGTGATCGCCATGGAAGAAGGCCAAACACGAAGACTCGAAGACACGAAGCGGGGCATGGTGGTGGCAAGTGAATCGCGATGGGGTAGACTGGTGTGGCATGAAAGTGGTTGTGGCGAGCGTGGTGTTTATGCTGATCCTGGCGGCAATGCTGTTCTTCCTGGCGTGCTGCGGTGCGGGGGTTTGAGGTGATAATGCCGGAGAAGAAAAGGGGAGGTGGCCGGTGAACCGACCACGCCGGGAAGGGCTGGGCGGGGATAGAGACAACCCCCATGAGTATCGTGTAGGATTGGGCTTTGATGGTCTATATCTCAAGCTTGAGG
>JBEKVL010000420.1:0-6103 GCA_049514055.1 Tepidisphaeraceae bacterium
TGCATAGCACATCCATTGCCCCAAGGTTCTGGATCGCACTCAGGCGTTTGACGATGACCTTGTTGCGCCCCATCGCCACCGCACCCTTGGAGAGGCACACCGTCACGATCATCGGCAGCATCTCCGGTGTCAGGCCGACGGCCACTGCCACCGCGAAGAAGAATGCTTGCACCCAACTGCCCTTGGTCAGACCGTTGATGATGAATACCAGAGGCACCATCACCAGCATGAAGCGGAGCATCAGCCAGGTGAACTGCGAGATACCGCGATCAAAGGCCGTCTGAGTGGGTTGCTCTTGGATGGATGCCGCCATGCCGCCCAAGTATGTATCCTTACCGGTGGCGATGACCACCGCACTGGCCGAGCCGCTCTCGACGCTCGTCCCCAGGAAGGCGACGCTGGTCAGTTCGAGCGGTGCAGTTGCTGCCCCGGTGGCTTTCTTCTCGACTTCGTACTTCTCGACCGGGAAACTCTCGCCGGTGAGCGAGCCCTGGATCACAAAAAGATCCTTGGCTCCGACGATCCGCACGTCGCCGGGGATCATGTCACCGGCGGCCAGTTGGACCACGTCGCCGGGTACGAGTTGGGGGACGGCAATCTCCTGCGGCGCGCCGCCTCGGAGGACGGTCGCCGTCACCGAGATCATGGCCTTGAGTTTGGCGGCGGCGTTCCCGGCTTTGGCCTCCTGAAACAGCTTCAAGCCGACACTCAGGACAATCATGGCCACCATCATGATTCCGGCCCGGGGATCGCCGGTCGCAAACGAGATGGTCGCAAGCACCGCCAGCAGGATCACCAGCGGGTTAAGCATTGCGCGCCACAGCAACTTCAACAATCCCGGTCGCTGATCCCTGGCCAGCACATTGAGTCCATACTGCACGAGGCGCGTAGCGGCCTCGTCGGGGCTCAAACCTTCAGCGCGGGTGCCCAACCGTGCGTAGACGCCTGCGACGTCCAATGCCGCCGACTCCATCACCACGGGTGACACGTGGATCACCGGCGGTCTATGGCCCTCGGTAGCAAGCACGCTCTTGGGCAGAACGGTCGAAGGAATGTTACCCATGCGGATCTCGGATTAAGACGCCGCCGTCGCCAAAGGCAACTGGTGATGGCCCGCTATCGTCAGCGCCCTGTGAGTTCCAGCGTCACTTCTGAGGTGGCGCGGGCTTCGCGAACCCCGGGGTATACGTGTTCCTCGAAGCCGAGCGCTAACAGCACACCATCCGGCTTCTGGCCTGCGCCATACAAATGCGATGCATCCCATTACGGATTGCGCGTCGAATCCGATTTTTCTTTTTGCACGGTGACATTGCCGTTGGCATCCTGCGTCACTGTCTTCTTTTCGACGCTCGATCCATTGGGACCGCTGGTGTGTTTTTCAGTCGACTCCACAGTGCGGTCGCACCCAAATGTGCCCAAGAGGGGAAGGGACAGAGCCAAGGCCAGCATGGGTAGGGTAGAACTGCGCATCGCAAACTCCTTTTAGGTTACAGGCCGCAATAGACGTCGTCGCGGCCTCAGATCGGGTTAGGGATTCGTCACTTGCTTTTGGTGTTCGACGCTCGTGGATCCGGTAATCGGATTCGTGTAGACGGTGGTTTCTTCGTGCTTCTGGCCGCCCGTCCAGGTCGGCGAGGTCTTCTCGGTGTGCGAGGTTTCACAGCCCGCGATGCAGGCCAGCACCACTCCGGCCACAGCCACAAGCCATACATCCCGCGTCGTAACCATAGAACACTCCTTCATGTATTACGCAGGCCGCAGGCAATCCAAGCGGGTCGCTTACGCCCTGCAAAAACAACCAAGCCGACGCGGCTGGACGCCCCAAGGCATCTAACCGCATCGGCTTACTCTTAGACGGGCCTCCCAGCTTGCACCGGACTGCCCTTCGTCTAGTCATCCAACTGGGAGGCGAGACTATTTCGTCCGCACTCCGCTACTCTAATCACTATAGGCCGGGATTTGGCAATAGCAAATGAATAGACCTACTACACCCCACTACACCAGGCAAGTAGCGCTTGGTCATCCGGTTGACGGCACGCTCTTCACGCGTGAGGATGCGATTGAAGCTGCCTTGTTTCTTCAATTGTCGCCCCCACAGGGTCAGCCGGGTCACCACCAACGCCATCAACCAGACCATGAACTTGAAGGCCGTGATTACCCAGAGGAGAAGGTGCTGCACCTCAGACCGCCAATACCGGGTCCACACATGGCCAGAAACCACGCTGGTCGATAGGACATAATCAGCATACTGACCGTCCAGAAGACTACGGCAAACCCGATGGCGATCAGCACCGTCCACCAGCCCGCCACGGCAGCGTCTCGCACCCGTGTACTGAAGGGATCATTCATAACAGCCTCCTATTCCCATTGCTGTGACTCAGACGGTTTTCGGGCGATCAGCCGAAGTATCGATTAGTCCCCGCCCCGCCCCAGTACCCGGCGAAGGAGTCAGTGCATCGGAGCAACGACGTGCTCGGGTCACCCAGAGCATGCCGGCCGAGCCGGCCACGGTATCAGTCAGTAAACGGCCCCAGAACACACCGTTGACGCCGATCAGGTGCGCGCCCAAGTACGCAAGGGGTGACAACAGCAAGATGACCCGGAACACATCCAGGAGCAACGACTCCATGGGTCGGTGCAGACCTGTGAGAAAAAAGGTGCAATAGCGGTGAACTTCGGTCATGCCGTAGCCCACGGCGGTGATGCGGATGTAGGAGACCAGAATGGCCACCACCTTCGGATCGTCGCTGAAGGTCGCGGCCATCCATGGTGCAACCAAGATGAAAATGACCGCGATCCCCGCGCCGTAGACAAGCGCAAAGCCCGTTGAGAGCCGGAATGCTTCGCGCACCCGATCCGGTCGATTGGCCCCATGGTTCTGGCTAACAAAGGGCATCAGCGAGATTCCCAGTGCCATGGGCACAATGAACGCGACCATCTCGATGCGCCCTGCCGCACCGCTGGCGGCGACGGCCTCCTGGCCGAAGTGGCTGAGAATCCAGGTGAGAACGCTCGCTGAAACGGGCATCAGGATCATGCTCATCATGCCGGGGATGCCAAAGGCGAGGATACGGCGGAGGGATCCAAGCAGGTTCCGCCAATTCTCACGGGGCCACTTGAGCAGTTTGTGCCGGTGATACAGGAGCCAGAGCAACCAAACGGTGGCGATGGCCTGGGAGATGACGGTGGCCAGCGCCGATCCGCCAATCCCCATCGCAGGCAGACCGAAGTGCCCATAGATCAGGACCGGGTTGAGAATGATGTTCAGCACCGCGCCGAGAACCATCCGTCCGCTGGCGGCGGCCGAGTCGCCGGAGGCGATCAGCAGCCCGTTGCCCAACCACGGCAGGGCCATGAAAGGCGCACCGCAAAACCAGATGCTCATGTACGCGCGGATCAGCGGCAGGATCTGGGGACTGGCTCCCAGACGGGTGAAGAGCCAGTCCATGCACACGTAGCCCACCAGTGCCAAGACGATGGCGGAAGCGACGACCAGCACCATGCCGTGACTGACGAACCGGGCGGCCGCCTCCCGGTCCCCACGCCCCAGCGCGTGGGACGTGAGACTGGTTACACCGGTCCCGAGGCCCCCGGCGATGCAGGTCAAGAGCATCACGACAGGCACGGCAAATGCCATCGCCGCCAGCGGACCCGTACCCAACTGCGCCACGAACCACGCATCAGCCAGACCATATGCGTTCATGGCGAACGTACCCGCCAGCATGGGCCAAGCTGTCTGGAACAGGGTGCGCCCGACACTGCCTTGGGTGAGCACGGACAAAGCTACGTCTCCCTGATCATGCAGCGCTATCAAACGAGGACTCGCACCACTCATGGTGCCCTATTTCCTTCACTGGGGCAATCAGGCGATCTGGAAGAAGCGATGTAGTATTCCGTACACAGGACGCTCCTACCGGGGCGAGTTCCACCCGCCTAAGCGCGGGCATGATCCCCCAGCCCTACAGCGCGGTAAGATGCGTCCCTGTGAAGTGCGTCTACCAAGGAGTTGTCACAGTGCGTGGTGATGCAGTGTCGTTGGCGGGGCAGGAACAAGAGCGCGAGGGGATCGAAACGGAACCTTGGCGGCGGGTGCTGGGCGTGGTGGTGGCGGGGCTGTGCTGCTTTCTGCCGGTTTACTGTACCCAGGCACTGCTGCCGGAGTTGCGGGAGTTTTTTCATACCACGGAACTGGGAGCCAGCCGGACGGTGGGAGCCACGACGCTGGGCGTGGCCTTGGCGGCACCGTTCGTCGGTATCCTGGCGGATGCGATCGGCCGCAAGCGAGTCATCGTGGCGGCCTTGCTGGGGCTGACGGTGCCGACATTCTTGGCGGCACAAGCAGGGGGTTTGGGAGAACTGATCGTCTGGCGGTTCGTGCAGGGCTTGTTCATCCCCGCCGTCATTGCCGGGGTTATCGCCTATATCACCGAGGAATCCAACGGCCGCGTCGGGACGACCATGGCGGCATACGTGACCGGCACGGTCATCGGCGGGATGCTGGGGCGTTTCATCACCGGCATGACAGCGGCCTACTGGGGCTGGCGCGGAGCCTTTGTGGCCTTGGGCGGCGTGACCCTGATCGGAGCTTTGGCCACCTGGGCGCTGTTGCCGCGCTCGCAGCACTTCGTGCGGCAGCGGGCGTTTGGGCCTGCCCTGCGCGCCTTTGGCGGACATCTCAAGAACCCCCGCCTCCTGGCCACCTATGCGGTGGGCTTCAACGTGCTCTTCTCCCTCGTCGGGACCTTCACCTACATCACCTACTACCTCCACGGCAAACCGTTTGAACTCTCCACGGGAGCCCTGGCTTGGGTGTTTCTGGTGTATGCCTTGGGCATCATCATCACACCGCTGGCCGGACGCTGGCTCGACCGTGTGGGCTACCGCCGACCGCTGGCCCTGGCCATCGCCGTTTCGGCCGGGGGCGTGCTGCTCACCCTCGTGCCGGTTCTGGGTGTGGTGATCCTCGGCTTGGCGATTTGCTCCGCCGGCGTATTTGTCTGTCAGTCGGCCGCCAGCAGTCAGGTGGGTGTCGCGGCGCACGGGGCACGCTCGTCGGCGGCCGGGTTGTACGTGGCCCTGTATTACGCGGGCGGGACGGTCGGGGCGCAGGTGCCGGGGCTGGTGTGGAAAGCCTGGGGCTGGCCGGGGTGCGTGGCCCTGATCGTCACGGTGCAACTGGCCACCGGCGCACTGGCCTGGGTGTTCTGGGAAGAACCTCAGGACGAGGCCGGTCCGGCGATGGCGGGCGGATAGCCTACCGGTCCATCGCCAAAGCCCTACGCGCACCGAAGCGCACCTCCAGGAGGCGATGCGCCGTCTTATGGCCGGCCGCACCAGTCTCGCCATTGCCCATCGCCTCAGCACCATCCGCGAGGCTGACCAGATCCTCGTCCTGCACCAAGGCGAGATTATTGAGCGGGGTATCCACGCCGAACTGTTGGCCCAGCAGGGGTTCTACGCGGGCCTCTATGCTGGCCAGTTCGAGACCCAGCACGCCGTGGACTCCTCTGCCCCCGTGTCTGGGTGGAAAGGGCCCTCTGGTAACGCCTTCGGGACGCGAGTGGATGGGTTGGAACCCTCAGCTGACTGAGGCGCGGAATGCGTCTGCAAGAGCGAGCTTCGTCAGCCGGACACCTCCTCGGCCGTGGGATTATGCCAGCAGCCGTCGGTGGCGATCAGAGCGTCGGCCTCTTTCGGCCCCCAACTGCCGTGTCTGTAGGGGCGGATCCGGTGATGATTCCGAAGCACCGGTTCGACCACGGCCCATGCAGCTTCAATCGCGTCCTCACGCGTGAAGAGCGCGCCGTCGCCCGCCATGGCGTCACCCAAGAGCCGTTCGTAGGGCAATTCCTGTCCCGGCTGTTCTTCAACCAGATAGAGTTCGTGCTGGTCGCCGACGAACTCTTTCCCGGGCCGCTTGACGCGTGCGGCGAGGGCAACGGCGGAACTCGGGGAGAGCCGGAATCGTAGATAGTTGGCCCGGCCGGTCGCCGGCGCTGAATCGGCGAACAGTTCCTGCGGCGGTGGCTTCAACTCCACCAGGACCTCGTGCGCCGTTTCGGCCAGGCACTTGCCGGAGCGCAGATACCAGGGGACGCCTTTC
>JBEKVL010000421.1:0-8866 GCA_049514055.1 Tepidisphaeraceae bacterium
TGTTTCCCTCGACGACATCGCCGTCGGCTCCACGTTCACCTTCCAATATCCCCAGGACCACGACCCCTGCATCCTCGTCCGTCCGGAGCCCGGCGTTCTCCTTGCCTTCAGCCAGACCTGCACGCATCTTTCCTGTCCCGTTATTCCCGATGCGAAGGACAACGTGATCCATTGCCCCTGTCATCACGGCGTCTTCGACCTCGCCAGCGGCCGCCCCCTCGCCGGCCCGCCGCGCCGCCCGCTGGAGCGCATCCAGCTCGAAGTCCGCCAGGGTATTGTTTACGCCACCGGCATCCAGCGGAGAACCCAGTGAACGACACGTTTCCCACCAGTGGCAGCCCCGCAAACTACGTCGCGCCCGCCGCGGCGAGCGCCATGAGGCGGCAGCAGGCGAGCACCGTCGTCTACGGCATTCTCTGCATCGTGCTCATCATCGTCATCCTGCAGCTTTGGCTCCTGACCGCGACGATGAACGCCTATCTCGGTGGCGATGAATCCGTCATCTGGCCCGCGGCCGGCGTCAGCGTCGTCTGCCTGCTCCTGAACCTCGGCCTGCTCCGGTATGTCTATGGACTCGATCACCAGTGACAGACTCCGCCCTGTTTCCCCCGCCCTGCAGGCGCTGGCCGACCTCCCGCCCGCCTACTTCGCGCTGGTCATGGCGACCGGCATCGTCTCCACCGCGTGTCACCTCCTCGGCTTGCATGCCATCGCGTGCGGCCTGTTCTGGCTCAACATCGCCTTCTATGCCATTGTCTGGGTTCTCACGCTGCTGCGCCTGGCGCTCTATCCGGCGCGCATCGCCGCCGACCTGATCAGCCACGGCCGCGGTTTCGGCTTCTTCACCGCTGTCGCCGCCACCTGCGTGCTGGGAAGCCAGGCGCTAATCGTCGGCCACATGCAAGGCCTTGCCGAATGCCTCTGGTTTGCCGGCATGGTGCTTTGGGTTCTGGTAACCTACACGGTCTTCACCGCCGTAACCGTGCGCAGCGTGAAACCGACACTGCCGGAAGGAATCCACGGCGGTTGGCTCATCGCCGTCGTCGCGGCACAGTCCGTCGCGGTACTCGGCGCGCAACTCGCCCCCTCCTTCGGCCTTCGCCAGACCCTCACCATGTTCTTCTGCGTGGCCATGTGGCTCGGCGGCGGCATGCTCTACATCTGGATCATTGGCCTGATCTTCTACCGTTATGCCTTCTTCCCCATGGCCCCGTCGGACATGAGCCCGCCCTATTGGATAAACATGGGCGCCGCCGCCATCTCCACCCTGGCCGGCACGATGCTCGTCTCCGGCGCCGGTGACTTGCCGATCCTCAACGAATTACTCCCCTTCATCAAAGGCCTGACGCTGATGTTCTGGGCCACGGCCACCTGGTGGATCCCCATGCTCGCCATCCTTGGCGTGTGGCGGCACATCTACTGCCGCTTTCCCCTGCGCTATGATGCGCTCTACTGGGGCGCCGTGTTCCCACTGGGCATGTACACCGCCTGCACGTTCCGCCTGGCCACGATTCAGCGCCTGGATTTTCTCCTGCTCGTACCAAGGGTCTTCATCTTCATTGCACTGGCTGCCTGGACCCTGGTGATGATCGGATTGGTGCGAAGGGTGTTCGGGTTGCTTGCCGGCGGCCGGCCGACGACGCGTCCGTAGCGGCTTCGTCTGACCGGCATGGGCATCATCTTGTGACCGCCCTGGGAAGCCTTTGGCGGCAACTTCGACGGGCGGCACTGCACGCCGTTCGCGTTCGGCGGCCTATACTGACATCGCCCGAATCTTGTCTGGATATTCTTGTTTCCGCCGCCGTATCTGATTCAATAGCCGCGTCGCGAGTCGTTTCATTATGCGAGATGCCTGTGGCCGACAAGTTCGATATCTGCGGCTGTCACTGACGCCGGCGTGTTCCATGCGCTGCGTCTACTGCCGCCCGGCTGCATACACAGGCGGCACCGACGGACTGCTCTCTCCCGCCGAGATCGAAACCCTCGTGGGGTACCTCGTGCGAACCCACGGCCTTGAGAAGGTGCGATTGACCGGCGGCGAACCAACCACCCGGCCGGACCTGCTCGACATCGTGCGGCGGCTGCACTCGGCGTTGGGGCTGAGCGGACTGGCCATGACCACCAATGGCCTGACGCTCGTCCGCGATGCGTCCGCCCTGGTGGATGCCGGCCTGTCGCGCGTGAACGTCAGCCTGGATTCCCTGGATGCGGAACGCTTCCGCGGCATCACGGGTGTCGACGGCCTGCGCCGCGTGCTGGCCGGCATCGACGCGGCACGAAAGGCGGGCCTGTCGCCGGTCAAGCTCAACACGGTCGTGGTCCGCGGCGAGAACGTGGCGGAACTGGGCGGACTCGTGCAGTTCGCGGCCAGCGAAGGGCTGGAGATTCGTTTCATCGAACTGATGCCGATGGGGCCACTGGCCGGGCAGTGGCAGAGCCGGTTTGTCCCCGAGGGTGAGATGCGGGCGAGCATGCGCGACACGGTGCTCTCTTGGGAACCACTCCCCTACGAGGGAGGGGCCGCCCGTCGCTATCGCGCTCATCTGGCGAATCGTGTCGCCACTGTCGGATTCATCACCGCCATGAGCTGCAATTTCTGCGCTCACTGCGACCGCATCCGCATCGCCGGCGACGGATCGTATTACCCGTGTCTGATGGACCGTCCCGCGGGCAATATCCTGCCGGCGCTTCGCCCCGTCTTCGACCCGGTCGCCTTGGATCGACTGCTCGCCAGCGGCCTGCGTGCCAAAGCCGCCGAGCACCCGGCCACAGGTGTTGCCGTGATGACTTCTCTGGGAGGCCGATGCACACCGTTCCCGTCTACATTCTCGCCGGCGGCCAGAGCAGTCGATTCGGCTCCGACAAGGCCAGGGCACTTCTGGCCGGGCGGCCGCTTATCCTGCACGTTGCCGAACAGGTTCGTCCCTGCGCATCGAGCCTCACCGTCGTCGCCGATCTCGCTGGCAAGTACGATGACCTGGGTCTGCGGACCATAGCCGATCTCGATCCCGGCAAGGGCCCGCTGGGCGGCCTCCAGACAGCCCTCCACGATTGCCCCACACCCGGCTGGATCGCGGTTGTCTCCTGCGATCTGGCCGGCCTGAAGACTGCATGGGTCGCAGCATTACTGGCGCGCTGCCCCGGCGATGCTGCGGCTATCGCGTTCAAGGGCGACCGCTGGGAGCCTCTGCTCGCGCTTTACCACACGAGCCTGCGAGATACCGTGGACCGGCGAATTGCCTCGGGGCTGCTCGCGATGCATCGCCTGCTGGATGACCACCACGCCGCCGCCATGCCACTGCCCCCGGACTGGCCCGCGGTTTGTCAGGTGAATACGCGCGATGATCTCGACAGGCTGTCGGCAATGACTACTTCAGAATTGACCGTGCTCCTCTTTGGCCCGCTGGCGGACAAGGCGAGCGCCCGACAGATCCGCATGAGCCTTCCGGTCGGGAGCCGGACGTGCGCCGATCTCCGCAAGGCACTGGCGGCCGCCGAGCCTCGCCTGGCCCCGCTGCTGCCGGCGTGCCGGATCGCGGTGAATCAGGCATTCGCTGCCGAGGACCGGCTCTTGCTGAACACCGATGAGATTGCCCTGATCGGACTGGTTTCCGGAGGATGATACGCACGGAGCATGACGGTCTCCATTACTCATTCTGACGGCCCGTGATGACCTGCGTGATCTTGGTTGTACGGCCGGCGGCGTCGCCGCCGTCGTTCGCCAGCCTCCCGTCCGTCGGCTTCATGCTTGCCGCGATCGAATCATTACGGTGGTTTCGGCGGGCCGCCATGATCGCCCGCACCGTCAAATCCCGGGGCACTCACACGGCGTATGGATGCAAAGACGAATGGCGCACCGGTCAATCGCTGCCATGTTTCGAGTTGGGTCGAAGAAAGTTGGGATAACACCTTCTGCAGCGCGTCTCGCTGGCGAGGGTCTGAGGGGTCGTCACGATCACCGGGCAGATCCTGAGGCGGTCCGGGGCGGCCGTGAGCCTTGCGTAACGCGTTTCGCAACTCGCACTGGATCCGTCGGATCGCCTCTTTCTGGGTTCGAGTCAGCGAGAGCGCTTCGGCTACATCGGGATCGCTGAACGCAAAGGGGCCGCGGAACTGTCGCGATATCTGCTTCAGGCGATCCGCTTGCTCTGGCGTGAGAACGGCGTTCAGTGCCGCTTCGGCCTGGCGGGCCAGTTCTCCGAACTTCCGCTGTTTCTGCTCGGAGGAGAACTCGCGAAAGCCCGGAGGCCCTCCGGGTCCACCGGGCATGCCGCGGTCGGTGAAGTTGCCGGCGAAGAAATCCCGTTCGATTCGCCGGGCACTGTCGCGCTGCGTGCCGGACAGATGAATGGACTCGCGAACTGAGGAGTGCGCCAGCAGCCGCGAGCGAGCCTGTATTCGATCGAAATCTTCATATGCCGACAACTCGCGCAGGATGTTCATCACCCACGTCCTGGCTTCAGCGAGTTCCGAGGTGACAACGAGGTCGTCCTGCCTTTCATCCAGGAATCCCTGGTAATAGTCCAGGGCGGCTTCGAGCATTTCCTTGCGAACATCCGCGGAACTTATGCTGTTTGCCAGATCCACGGCGGCAATCCGGCTGAGCAAATCCACCAGATCGCGCGCTTGTCCAAAGCTCATCTCGGCGCGTGTCCGCTGCAGCGCGGCTTCGGCCGCCTTGTCCTTCTCTCTGAGGTAGGCGATCCGAGTCTTGGCCTGTTCCCGCGCAATGAGCAGCGTGCTGATCAGAAACCCGGTAGCCGCCAGGAGCAGCATCACGAATGCCGATACCGCCAGCGACCTGTGCCGGCGCGTCCATTTGGCCGTTTTCACCCACATTGATGGCGGTCGCGCCAGGATCGGCTGATCGTCCAGAAAACGCTGCAGATCGTCCGCCATGGCGCGGGCCGATTGGTAGCGGTCGTCCGCATCCTTCGCGGTGGCTTTGGCAAGGATGGTCTGTAATTCCAGCGGGATCGTCTTGTCGATCGAGCGGGGCGGCCGCGGCTCGCAATTTCTGATCTGGTGGAGCAACTGCTCGCGCGTTTCTCCCGCGACCGCTCGTTCCAGAGTCAGGAACTCGTACAATGTCACCCCAAGCGAGTACACGTCGGTTCGCTGGTCCAGCACCACGGCCCGGCCGGAAGCCTGCTCGGGGCTCATATAGCGCAAGGTGCCCGGCAGATCACCAGACTGGGTCAAACCGTTGTCGCAATACATCTGGGCCAGACCGAAGTCGGTGATCCAGAGGTTGCCTTGGGCATCCAGCAGGAGATTGGCGGGCTTGATGTCGCGGTGGACCACGCCCGCCTGATGTGCGCAGTCGAGCGCTTCGGCCGCCTGCAGCGATAACTTGGCAACCGACCGGTAATACGCGGCTATCCCTGAAGATCGAAGCGACGACAGATTCCTGGCGGCGTGTGATACGTCGCCGTCGCCAGCGTCAGGAACGCGCCCGGCCAGTTCACGCAGTTGACGGATCACCTCGGCCAGGCTCTGGCCGTCGATCAACTGCATGGCATAGAAGTGGACTGACCGCTCGCATCCGACCGCGTACACGGGCACGATGTTCGTGTGGTGCAACTGTGCAGCCGCCTGGGCTTCATTGCGGAATCGTTGCAACTGCCGCTGATCCAGCGCCGATGCCAGTGGGAGCACCTTGACGGCGACCTTGCGCGAAAGCGACAACTGTACGGCCTCGTAGACCACGCCCATTCCACCGCGTCCGATTTCGCGAACCAGACGAAAATCCCCAAGAGGACGTGCCGCCACACCGGAGCCGGTCGGAGTGGAACCGTCCAATTCATCCGCACAGACGTCGGATGCCCCCAACGTCGCGATGTGCGGTGCCGCGGACTGTACCAGCGCCAGGCCGGAAAGGCAGGCGGATAAGTCGTTGGCGACGTCGGGATAGCGAGCCAGCAACTCGCGCCGGTTGGGTCGCTGCCCGGCTTCAACGGCCGCGGTGTATTCCCGTACCGCCGCCAACAGACGTTGCCGCCAGCACCGCGGCGAACAGTCACTCGGCCGGCATCTATTCGACGGGCAGCATCTCGGTCACCGGAGCCACCGTCTCGTCCCTTGGCGACTGCGGCGGTGTGATCGACGGGGCCAACTCCATCTCGTTGACCAATACCGCCCTTAGCGGCACTGTTGAAGGATTCAAGCTCTGGAAGACCGCCCCCACCAGCGGCGCCGCAACCGTGACCATCAACGGGGGATCGCTTACAGCAACAGCCGGTGACGGCATCTATGTGACCGGCACAACCGGGAATGCGGCCAATGGATCGATCACCGTCAAGGGCGGGGCCACGATCAGCGCCAGCAGTGGCAGAATCCTCTACGTTGACAGTGCAAGCACCGCGAGTTTCACGGCCAATGGCGTGAACCTCACCGGAAATCTGATTGCCGACAGCACGAGTACGATCACGGTCAGCCTGATCTCCAGCACAACATTGACTGGGTCGCTCAACCGCGCCGCCATGACGATCGATTCCACCAGCACCTGGGATGTTTCCGCAAGCTCAGTCCTGTCCAGTCTGGCAAATTCCGGCATGGTCGCGTTCAACAGTCCTTCGCTGGCCGACACGATAAGCGGCGCCTGCACCCAGGCATCCACCGGCGAGCTGACCATACTGCTCGGCGGTGCGTCAAGCTACGACCAGCTTGCCGTCACCGGCGCGGCGAATCTGGGCGGTATTCTGGACGTGGAACTGGCCAACGGCTTTGTCCCGACCGTCGGCGAAACATTCCAGATCATCACACGCGGTAGCGGGTCCGGCACTTTCTCGTCCATCACCACTTCCAGTGCGGGGATCGCCTATTCCGTTCAGTATAACCCTGCATACGTGCAACTAACGGTCACAGCCGTTCCGGAGCCAGCCGCTGGCTCGTTGATCGTTGCAGCACTCATGGCGTTGGGATTGTTTCGTCATCGCCGAGGCTGGTTTGGAGGTGTCCCCATCTCCCCCCGGCAACGGCCATTTCCCTATAGGACAACTGGTGCAAGCACCGGTGAGCATGTGCCACCCGGCTTTCACGGCATTTTTTGAGGAGACACCTATGATTAAGTCCTTGTTCGCCCGTCACAGAGCCCGACTTCCCGCGTCGCTCGGCTTGGAAAGCCTCGAAGGCAGACAACTGCTCTCGGCCGCCCTTCCTGCGTGCGCCGGTCCTGGCCCCGGCCCCGGCGGGCCGCCGCCCAATACGATTGCCTTCAGCCTCCTGCCGGCAGCCGTCAGCAAGGAACTCGACACCTTGGCCGAGAATAATGGCCTGACCGACCCCACGGCCACACAGTTGGTCACGCTCAACAACATCAACGGCATTGAGAGCTACTCCGTAACCATCAACGGCACGGGCACGGTCACGCAACTGACCGTTGACGAGGACGGCAATCCCGTCAACGCCCCCACGATGACCACAACCACCTGGGGCGCCCTGAGTACGTCCAACGCCACTGCGGCGGCCGAAATCACCACGATCGCCAGCGGGCTTGGCCTGACCGCGCCGACATCCACCACGCCGGTGAACGTCATGACCACCTCCGCCGGCGCCGTCACCTACGCCATCTCGCTGACACCGGCGACCACCACCACAAGCAGCGCCAAGATCGCCAAGCCGACCTTCGGCATCATCATCACCGTTGATTCGAACGGTAATCCCGCCGGCAACCAGACCCTTCCCTTCAGTGTGATCCCGTCCACGATTCAAGCCGCCCTGAATAAGAACGCCCCCGCGGGCGCCACATTGGCCGCGACTTCGACGCAGCCAGTTTCCGTGCAGACGCTTGATGGTGTGACACTGTACAGTGTCACCTTCACCACCTCCGGCACGAAGACCACCGTCACGGTGAACGCGGCCGGGCAGCTCACGAGCCTGCCAACCCAAAGCACGACGACTTTCACCACCTTGAGTTTGCAGGCCCAGACTGAGTTGCAGGCCTGGGCCGCCGCCGAGGGTTTCACCGGGACGATCAGCGGCACACAGTCCGTTGGTGTCTTGAACGAAGCCAACGGCACGACGCTCTACACCGTCACACTCTCCGTCACCTCGACGGATAGCCAGGGCAACACCCACTCCGGCAACATCACTCTCACGGTCGACGCCGCCGGCGATCCGACAGTCCTTCCCATCCCGGCGCCTCCCGGCGGCCCGGGCGGCCCCGGCGGCCCGGGCGGACCCGGTGGGCCGGGCGGCGGATGCGGCCCTGGTCAGGCACCTCCCTCAAACACCGGTTCGGGTAGCTCGACTTCCAGCAGCTCCTCGTCCACCAAGTCCACCGGCACGAGTACGGGCACGCTCGTGAACACGTCGTCCAAGAAGGCGACCACCACGGCGACCGTCAAGAAGTGATCCCGCCCACAAGGCGCCGGCCACCGACCCACCCGCAGGCCCGGTTCGTGCAACCACCACGAGCCGGGCCCATTCTGTTGGTGTCGGCTGCTTCACTCGGACGCCGCACCTCGCGGGAACTTCCGCTCCGACAGCGGATTGTCCCCGAGAACGTCGAGGGCCCGATCACCCATACTGGCTGGTCTTGGAGCCGGGCTCACGTCAGCATTCTTATGACGGCGTCGCCTCCGTCGCTGGCCGTGTGCGCCGACGCGGCGGAAGTCACCAGGACTCTGGTTCCCACCTGCCGCCGGTAGCTGACGATGTGCCTGGCCGCGACGCCGAAACGTATCCCGCCATTGGCAGTCTTCAGCTTACCGAAGCTCACCCGCTGGACGGTGGCGGCCGCGATATCCGAGTTGGTCACGGCAAATGGCTGGGTAGCCGAGCCCGCGACATTGACGGTGCCGATGATGGCATCGGCAGTCAGATCGGCTGCGGATGCCGGCAGGCACGTGATGGCGTCTGAAAC